>NZ_JASCOY010000057.1:0-35879 GCF_029960075.1 Pseudomonas sp. PS02290 | reverse complement strand
GATCATGAGTCCGCCGCATTCTTATGTGAGAGCGAGCTTGCTCGCGAAGACTCCATTACACGCGCTGAATGGGTAGCGGATGTACTGACCTCTTCGCGAGCAAGCTCGCTCCCACCGGATTGGCGGCGTTGGCGCTACTGACGTTTAGCCTTGCGCTGCTTCCACTGCCGTCCGACCCACCAGCGCCAATACCCCATCGTCCCGAAATACCCCGCCACGCCCAGCACGATCCCCGCCACCACCGACCCCAGCAAAAATGGCTGCCACAGGGTAGAAAGCTGCCCGCTGATCCAGTCCCAGCTCAGTTCGTCCGGGAAATGCCGTGGCGGCAAGCCCATGAGCAGCGCACCGATTTTGTAGGTGCAATAGAACACCGGCGGCATCGTCAGCGGGTTGGTCAGCCAGCACAGACTCACCGCAATCGGCATGTTGGCCCGCACCCAGATCGCCAGCACGGCGGCCAGCAGCATCTGCAATGGCATCGGCATCAAGGCGGCGAACAGCCCGATCCCCATCGCGCGCGCCACGGAGCGTCGATTGAGGTGCCAGAGGTTGGGGTCGTGCAGAAGAGAGCCAAGAAAGCGTAAGGATTTGTGTTCCCGGATGCTGTTCGGATCGGGCATGTACCGCTTGATCAGGTGGCGTGGCATACGGGAATCCGGCGAGGTGGGCGGGAAATTCGAGGAAGTATGCACGGATAGTCGCAAACGCAAATTCAGACTTTGTGACAATTAATAAGCGCGCGTGCCGGGGCATCGACTAAGCCATGGAGGTTGATTTAGCCTGCAGATAAGGAAAGCCTCATGCGCACAGGGATGCTCGCCCTCGCACTCGGATTGCTGACGCTACGTTTTTTGCCAGCATTACCGCCGGTCTGGTTGCTGCTGGCGATGCCCGTGGTGGCGCTGATGCTGCTGCCGTTTCGCACTTACCCGCTGGCGTTTTATCTATTCGGACTCACTTGGGCCTGTGTGTCGGCGTCATCGGCGCTGGATGACCGACTGGCCGAGCGCCTCGATGGGCAGACGCTCTGGCTGGAAGGGCGCGTGGTCGGGCTGCCACAGACCCTCGACAGCGTGGTGCGGTTTCAGCTGGATGATCCCGTTTCACGACGCGCGCGGTTGCCCGAGCAGATCCGCATCGGCTGGTATGGCGGCCCGCCGGTCGGCAGCGGCGAGCGCTGGCGTCTGGCGGTCAAACTCAAGCGGCCCGGTGGGCTGGTCAATCCCGGCGCGTTCGATTACCAGGCGTGGCTGCTGGCCCAGCGCATTGGCGCCACTGGCACCGTGGTGGACGGTCAGTTGCTCGAACCGGCCCGGGGCAACTGGCGCGACGGCATCCGCCAGCGCCTGCTCAGTGTGGATGCCCAGGGCCGACAGGGCGGGCTGGCCGCCTTGGTGCTGGGGGACGATTCAGGACTGAGCACCGCCGATTGGCAGGTCCTGCAGGACACCGGCACCGTTCACCTGTTGGTCATTTCCGGGACGCACATCGGCTTGCTCGCCGGTTTGCTCTACGGGCTCGTCGCCGGGCTGGCCCGTTGGGGCGCGTGGCCGGCGTTTTTGCCCTGGCTGCCCTCGGCGTGCATCGCGGCCTTCTCGGGCGCGCTGGCCTATGGCGTGCTGGCGGGGTTTGAAGTGCCGGTGCAGCGGGCTGTCACCATGCTGGGTCTGGTGCTGCTGTGGCGTCTGCGGTTCCGCCATCTGGGCACCACGTGGCCGCTTTTGCTGGCGCTGAATCTGGTGCTGATCGCCGAGCCGTTGATCACGCTGCGCCCTGGCTTTTGGCTGTCGTTTCTGGCCGTCGCGATCCTGATGCTGATCTTCAGCGGGCGACTCGGGCGGTGGAGCTGGCTGAAGAGCTGGACCCGCGCACAATGGCTGATTGCGCTTGGCCTGTTGCCGGTGTTGCTGGCGCTGAACCTGCCGGTGAGCGTGAGCGGCCCCGTCGTCAATCTGCTCGCCGTGCCGTGGGTAAGCCTGTTGATTCTGCCGCTGGCGTTGCTCGGCACGCTGCTGCTGGCGATTCCATCCCTTGGCGAAAGCCTGCTGTGGCTGGGGGGCGGTTCGATGGACGGGTTGTTTCGATGGCTCTCGTTCATGGCGGATCTCGCTCCTGCCTGGACCGGGCCCCACGTGCCGGTGTGGGTCTGGCCGCTCAGCCTGCTCGGCGCGTTGCTGCTGTTACTGCCCACAGGCCTGCCGATGCGTCCGCTGGGCTGGCCGTTACTGTTGCTGTGCATCTTTCCGCCGCAGAAGACAGTGCCCGCCGGGCAAGTCGAAGTGTTGCAACTGGACGTAGGGCAGGGTCTTGCCATATTGCTCCGTACCCGTGATCACGCCCTGCTGTACGACGCGGGGCCGCGCTTCGGCGATTTCGATATCGGCGAGCGCGTGGTGTTGCCGGCCATTCGGCGCGCCGGGGTCAGGCAGCTGGACACGCTGCTGCTCAGTCATGCCGATTCTGATCATGCCGGTGGCGCCGCCGCCGTTCTAAAAGGCGTGCCCGTTGCGAGAGTGCTGGCGGGAGACGTAGGGCGCATGCCTGCCGAGTGGTCGGCCGAGTCCTGCAGTAACGGGGAAACATGGACGTGGGATGAGGTGACTTTTTCCACCTGGAGTTGGGAGCAGGCCGCCGAGGGCAATCAGGCTTCGTGCGTGCTCAGCGTCGAGGCCAATGGCGAGCGGCTGTTGCTGACCGGTGATATCGACGTGGAGGCAGAGCGCGCGATGCTCGCCGATGGCTTCAACGTCAGCGCCCACTGGCTGCAATCCCCCCACCACGGCAGCCGCAGCTCGTCGTCCCGGGCGTTTCTGCGCGCGGTCGGCGCCCGGGGCGTGCTGATTTCCCGAGGCCGCAATAATGCGTTCGGTCATCCCCATCCGCTGGTGATGTCGCGGTATGCGTGGTCGGGCATGGAAATCCACGACAGCGCTGTCATGGGTGCTATCACCGTGCAGTTGGGCGCTTACGAAAAGGCGCAGGCCGAACGTAGGACGCGACGCTTCTGGCGTGACTGAAAGGTCTGGTTATTCATCGACACGTTCGGCGAGGCGCCGACGCTATGTTAGAGTGGCGCCACTTTTTTTGAGGGGGTGGTCGCTGTGTGGGAGCTGGTCAAATCAGGTGGCTGGATGATGCTACCGATCATTTTGAGTTCCATCGCCGCCGTCGGAATCATCATTGAACGCCTCTGGACCCTGCGCGCCAGCCGCATCACGCCGCCGCATTTGCTCGGCCAGGTGTGGCGCTGGATTCAGGACAACCAGCTGAGCGCCGAAAAGCTCAAGGAGCTGCGCGCCGATTCGCCATTGGGTGAAATCCTCGCCGCAGGCCTCGCCAATTCCCGTCATGGCCGCGAGATCATGAAAGAGTGCATCGAGGAGGCCGCAGCCCGGGTCATTCACGAGCTCGAACGCTATCTGGCCACACTCGGCACCATCGCTGCCATGGCCCCGCTGCTGGGCCTGCTGGGTACCGTGCTCGGCATGATCGACATTTTCAGCTCGTTCACCAGCAGCGGCATGACCGGTAACGCCGGTATGCTCGCCGGCGGTATTGGCAAGGCACTCATCTGCACCGCCTCTGGCCTGACCGTTGCGATTCCCGCGATCTTCTTTCACCGCTACCTGCAAAGCCGCGTGGATGAACTGGTCGTCGGCATGGAACAGGAAGCCATCAAGCTGGTGGAAGTCGTGCAGGGCGATCGTGACGTCGATCTGACCGACGCCAAGCCGGACATCAAGGCTGCCGCGCGTGGTGAGGGCAAGAAGAAGTGAAATTCCGCCGTCGCAAGCCCAGGGAGACCATCGACATCAATCTGGTGTCGCTGATCGACGTGGTGTTCATCCTGCTGCTGTTCTTTGTCGTGACCACCACGTTCACCCGCGAAACCCAGCTGCGCGTAGACCTGCCCCAGGCGGTGACCGGTGCCTCGGCCGATGATGTCGACAAAAAGCACCTCGACATCACCATCAATGCCGACGGTGTTTACTCGGTGAACAACACGCTGCTGGGCGACAGCAAGCTGGAAACCCTGATTGATGCCTTGCAAAAGGAGTCCGAGGGCGACACCAGCCTGCCGCTGTCGATCAGCGCTGATGGCAAGACCCCCCATCAGGCGGTGATTACCGCCATGGATGCTGCCGGCAAACTCGGTTTCGCTCATTTGCGCATGACCACCGTCGAGGCCGCATCGGCTAACTGATGGCATTCACTGACCGACTGCTCGACGCCTGGTACAACGGCCATCCGGCGCTGGTGTTATTGCGCCCGCTCGAATGCCTGTACCGGCGCGTGGTGAACCGCAAGCGCGCGCGTTTCCTCGCAGGGCAGGGCGACATCTATAAAGCGCCCGTTCCGGTCGTTGTCGTCGGCAATATCACCATAGGCGGCACCGGCAAGACGCCGCTGATTCTCTGGATGATCGATCATTGCCGGGCGCGCGGCCTGCGCGTCGGTGTGGTCAGTCGCGGCTACGGCGCCAAACCGCCGAGCCTACCCTGGCGCGTACTGCCGCAACAGACTGCCGAGCACGCGGGCGATGAACCGCTGCTGATCGTCAATCGTACCGGCGTGCCGCTGATGATCGACCCGGACCGCTCGCAAGCCGTGCGCGCCTTGCTGGCTGAAGAGCCCCTCGACCTCATTCTTTCCGATGACGGCCTGCAGCACTACCGCCTGAACCGCGACCTCGAACTGGTGCTGATCGATGCCGTCCGCGGGCTTGGCAATCGCCGCTGCCTGCCGGAGGGCCCGTTGCGCGAACCAGTCGAGCGGCTGCAAAGCGTGGATGCCCTGCTGTACAACGGCGCCGGCGCCGATCGCGAAAACGGCTTTGGGTTTCAGCTCAAGCCCTCCGCGCTGGTCAACCTGCTCAGCGGTGAACGCCGGCCGGTCGATCATTTCTCGCCCGGCACACAGATCCACGCGGTGGCCGGCATCGGTAATCCACAACGTTTCTTCAACACCCTCGAAGGACTACACTGGCGGCCTGTTCCACATGCGTTCGCCGACCACGCGGTGTTCAGTGCCCAGTCCCTGTCGTTCACCCCGGCATTGCCCGTGGTCATGACCGAGAAGGACGCCGTCAAATGCGCCTCCTTCGCCGCGCCGGACTGGTGGTATCTGGCCGTGGAAGCCGCGCCTTCGCCGGCGTTCGTCAGTTGGTTCGATTCGCAGTTAACCCGTCTTTTGCCATGACTCGCTCAGGATCTCTTATGGACACCAAATTGCTCGACATTCTTGCCTGCCCGATCTGCAAGGGGCCGCTCAAGCTCAGCGCCGATAAAACCGAGCTGATCAGCAAAGGCGCCGGCCTTGCCTATCCGATCCGCGACGGCATCCCGGTGATGCTGGAAAGCGAAGCGCGCACCCTCACCGCCGACGAGCGTCTGGACAAATGACCGCAGCGTTCACCGTTGTCATTCCGGCACGCTACGGCTCCAGTCGCTTTCCGGGCAAGCCGCTGAAAACCATCGCCGGCAAGCCGATGATCCAGCACGTCTGGGAACAGGCGCGCAAAAGCAGCGCAGAGCGCGTGGTGGTTGCCACTGACGATCAGCGCATCGTCGACGCCTGCCAGTCGTTCGGCGCCGAAGTGCTGATGACCCGCGACGATCACAACTCCGGGACCGACCGCCTGGCTGAAGTCGCCGCCAAGCTGGGTCTGGCCGACGACGCCATCGTGGTCAACGTCCAGGGCGACGAGCCGATGATCCCGCCCGCTGTGATCGATCAGGTTGCCGACAATCTCGCCGCACACCCCGAAGCGCGCATGTCGACCCTCGCCGAGCCGATCGAGGACGTGGCATCACTGTTCAATCCCAATGTGGTCAAGGTCTGCTCGGACCTCAATGGTCTGGCGCTGACCTTCAGCCGCGCGCCGCTGCCCTGGGCTCGCGATGCGCTGGCGAAGACCCGCGACGAGCTGCCGGAAGGCGTGCCGTATCGCCGTCACATCGGCATTTATGCCTACCGCGCCGGTTTCCTCCACGACTTCGTCAGCTGGGGCCCATGCTGGCTGGAAAACACCGAAAACCTCGAGCAGTTGCGTGCGCTCTGGCACGGCGTGCGCATTCACGTGGCCGATGCCCTTGAAGCGCCACCGGCCGGCGTCGACACCGCTGAAGACCTGGAACGCGTTCGTCGTCTGCTGGAGGGTTGATGAGCATGGCTCTGGTCGTTCTTCCACTGTTTTCGCGGATGCACCCATGACGCTGAATGTGCAGCACGACGTATCCCTCAAACCGTACAACACGTTCGGCGTGGCTGTGCATGCCCGGCGTTTTGCCGAGGCGTTCAGCGACGACGACGTGCGCGAGGCCCTCGCGTATTCGGCCAGCCACGACGTGCCGCTGATGGTCATCGGCGGCGGCAGCAACCTGCTGCTGACCCGTGACGTCGATGCCCTCGTGTTGCGCATGGCCAGCCGGGGCATCCGCATCACCCACGAGGATTGCGGCGGCGCCATTGTTGAAGCGGAGGCGGGGGAGCCCTGGCATCCTTTCGTCCAGGACACGCTCGCTCAGGGACTGGCCGGGCTGGAAAACCTCAGCCTGATCCCGGGCACCGTCGGCGCTGCACCGATGCAAAACATCGGCGCTTACGGCGTTGAACTCAAGGATGTTTTCCACAGCCTGACCGCGATCGATCGACACAACGGCGAGCTGCGGGAATTTGGCCTGGCCGACTGCGCGTTCGGTTACCGGGACAGCCTATTCAAGCGTCAGCCAAACCGCTGGCTGATCCTGCGGGTTCGCTTCAAGCTCAGTTACTCGGCGAGCCTGCATCTCGATTACGGTCCGGTGCGTCAGCGGCTGGAAGAGCAGGGCATCAAAGAGCCTTCGCCGATCCACGTGAGCCGGGCGATCTGCGCCATTCGCAGCGAAAAACTGCCGGACCCCGCGACGCTGGGCAACGCGGGGAGCTTCTTCAAGAACCCTCTGGTGTCCGCCGAGCGTGTGGCTGTCATCAAACTCACGCACCCTGGCGTGGTCGGCTACCCTCAGGCCGATGGTCAGGTAAAACTGGCGGCCGGCTGGTTGATCGAGCAGGCGGGCTGGAAGGGCTTTCGTGATGGTGACGCCGGCGTTCATGCGCTGCAGTCGCTGGTGCTGGTCAATTACGGCCAGGCATCGGGCGGGCAATTGCTCGGTCTCGCGCAGCGGATTCAGGCGGACATCCTCGAGCGCTTCGGTGTTGCGCTGGAAATGGAACCCAACCTGTATTGACCGTGGGATCCGTCCTCTTCCGGTTTGAGTTTCAGTCAGCGTGTATCCCATGAGGGTTGAACATGAGTGAAACGCTGTGTGCCGTCGTGCTGGCGGCGGGCCTCGGCAGCCGATATCGGGCAGTTGCCGGTGACCACCGCAACAAGCTCCTGGCGCAATGCATCGGGCGTGACGGTGCGGAGCGGTCGGTGCTGGAGCAGGTGCTTGCCCACGTAAAAACCCTCGCCGATAAAACCGTCCTTCTGACACGAGCCGATTACTGCAGCGTGGCCGAGTTGGGTCTGCGCCACGGCTGTGAAGTGGTGGTGCTGGATTCCCCTGGCATGGGCGACAGCATCGCCGCTGCTGTATCGGCCGAGCCTGCTCATCGCGGCTGGTTGATTGCGTTGGGCGACATGCCCTTCATTCATGCTGACACACTCGAGCGCGTGGCCTGCTCGGTGGAGGACGACGCCATCAGCGTACCGGTCCATGGCGGGCGTTATGGGCACCCCGTCGCTTTTGGTCGTGCGTTCGGGCCAGCGCTCATGGCACTTGCCGGGGAGAAGGGCGCCAAACGGCTTTTCCAGGGCGCGCGGATCAAGGAGATCGAGGTTGACGACCCAGGTGTGTTGTGGGACGTGGACGTGCCTGCTGCGCTGATCTTTCAACCCGGCTGATTTCAAACCTCCAAGCATAAAAAAGCCCCACCTGCTTACACAGGTGGGGCTTTTTAGTTACCGCCGATTAAACGAGCGGTTTAGGCTCATCCGAGGCTTGGGCCTCTTTCTGCTGACGCTCGGCTTCCAGACGACGGCGGCGCACTTCACGGGGATCGTTCGGTGCACGGCCATTGCTGGCAACCGGCAGCGCAGGCGCCTCTTCTTTGGCCGGTTCTGCAACCGGCACTTGAGGAGGTTCGACAGCGACTGGCGCAGCGACGATTTCCGGCGCTGCAGTCTGAGCTGGCGCTTCTACGGCTGGCGCGATGACCGGTTCAGCGGCCACAGGCTGCTGAGCAACGGGTTCAACCACGGTCGGCGCGTCGATTACCGAGGCCTTGGCGTGCACTGGCTCGGCGGCTTGAGCAGGTTCAGAGATCTGAACGAGCTCAGACGCTTCGGCAGGCTCGGCCGTCTGAACAGGCTCAGCAGCCTGGACATGCTCGGCTTTAACAGGCTCAACAACGTGAACCGGCTCAGCCACGGCGACTTCAACCGCCTCATGCACCAGCGCAGGAGTCGGCATAAAGGCCGGGGCTTCCACAACCGCGGGCGCTTCAACAGCGACCGAAGTCTCGGCACTGGCTGGCGTGTCGGTCGATTCAGCTTCAGCAGCTGCTTTCACCTGGCGTTCGAACGGGCTCAGCGAGGCGTCGAACGTTGCTACTTCCACTTCCGGCATCACCGAACGCTTGGCTTCAGGCGCAGGGGTTTCGACGACGGGCGCTTCTGGCGCTGCTTCGTAAGCCTGAGCCACCGGTGCTGCTTCAGTCGCGCTGGCTTCAACGGACGTGTTCGCACGTTCAGCCTGACGGTGGGCATCGGCTTCGGCGGTGGCGCTGATGACGCGCTCCGCTACGGCAGCAACGCTTGCACCGGCAGCGACATCGCCACGGTCGGCGTTCGCGTGCACTTCGTCATGGGACTCATGACTGTGCTCATTGCCTTCGCCGTCGTTGGCTTCAGAACCTTCCGAACCCTCAACGCCTTCACTGCCTTCGATTTCATTGCCGTTGGCGTCACGCTGACGCTCACGACGGTTGCTGCGACGACGCTGACCACGTGAACGACGACGAGGGCGATCGCCTTCGGCGTGCTCCTGGTTGTCATCCTGTTGCTCTTCGCTGGTCAGCAGGGTTTCGTCTTCAGCTGCCACTGCAGCCTGTTCGGCGCGTGGTTGACGTTCTTCACGCGGCGCACGCGGCTGACGCTCTTCACGCGGGGCGCGCTCAGGGCGTTCTTCGCGGGGCAGGTTGACAGCCGGTGCGGCGTCGATCGGCTCACGCAGTTCACGCACACGCTCTTCACGCGGCTTGCGGTCTTCACGCCCAGCACGTGGCTGACGCTCTTCGCGAGGCGCACGGGCCTGACGCTCTTCACGCGGTGCGGTAGTTTCTTCACGGGCTTCACGCGGCTCGCGCGGTGCACGCTCTTCACGAGGCGCGCGCTCCTCACGTGGGGCACGTTCTTCACGGGGTGCGCGTTCTTCGCGATCGGCACGCGGCGCACGTTCTTCACGCGGCTTGCGTTCTTCGTCACGACGGCCGTTACGGCTGCGGCTCTGCTGACGGCCATTACGACGCTCGTCGTTGCGCGCAGGACGCTCGGCAGCCGGTTTTTCGACCACGGCGGCAGGTGCGGCAGCGGCAGGCTCTTCCTTGGAAGCGAACAGGCTGACCAGCGACTTCACCAAGCCTTTGAACAAGCTTGGCTCGTGGGCAACCGGTGCAGGCGCAGCGGCAACCGGTGCAGCGGCTTCAACCGGAACCGGTGCGTTGGCACGGGCCGGAGCGGTCTTGACTGCCGCTTCCTGGCGAACCAGGGTGCGGGTAGCAGCGGCAGGCGGTGCAACTTCTTCCACTTCAGCAGCAGCGGCAGCGATTTCATAGCTGGTCTGCAGGCTGTGGGCTTCCGGACTGTCATCACGCAAACGCTGCACTTCGAAGTGCGGGGTTTCGAGATGGTCGTTCGGCAGGATGATGATGCGCGCGCGGGTGCGCAGTTCGATCTTGGTGATCGAGTTGCGTTTTTCGTTGAGCAGGAACGCAGCGACCGGGATCGGCACTTGAGCGCGCACTTCGGCCGTGCGGTCTTTCAGCGCTTCTTCTTCGATCAGGCGCAGGATTGCCAGGGACAGCGATTCAACGTCACGAATGATGCCGGTGCCGTTGCAACGCGGGCAGACAATGCCGCTGCTCTCACCCAGGGATGGACGCAGACGCTGACGGGACATTTCCAGCAGGCCGAAGCGCGAGATGCGACCGACCTGAACGCGGGCACGGTCGGCTTCGAGGCTTTCACGGACCTTTTCTTCCACGGCGCGCTGGTTCTTGGCCGGGGTCATGTCGATGAAGTCGATGACGATCAGGCCGCCGATGTCGCGCAGACGCAGTTGACGGGCGATTTCCTCAGCCGCTTCAAGGTTGGTCTGCAGAGCGGTCTCTTCGATGTCGCTGCCTTTGGTGGCGCGCGCCGAGTTGATGTCGATGGACACCAGTGCTTCGGTCGGATCGATGACGATGGAGCCACCGGAAGGCAGTTCGACGACGCGCTGGAAGGCGGTTTCGATCTGGCTTTCGATCTGGAAACGGTTGAACAGCGGAACGCTGTCTTCGTAGAGTTTGATCTTGCTGGCGTACTGCGGCATCACCTGACGGATGAACGTCAGCGCTTCTTCCTGGGCTTCGACGCTGTCGATCAGCACTTCGCCGATGTCCTGGCGCAGATAGTCGCGGATGGCGCGGATGATGACGTTGCTTTCCTGATAGATCAGGAAGGGTGCGGAGCGGTCGAGGGAAGCCTCTTTGATCGCGGTCCACAGTTGCAGCAGGTAATCGAGGTCCCACTGCATTTCTTCGCTGCTGCGGCCAAGGCCGGCAGTGCGAACGATCAGACCCATGTCGGCAGGGGCGATCAGGCCGTTCAGCGCTTCACGCAGTTCGTTGCGCTCTTCGCCTTCGATACGACGGGAGATGCCGCCGGCACGCGGGTTGTTCGGCATCAGGACCAGATAGCGGCCTGCGAGGCTGATGAACGTGGTCAGGGCAGCGCCCTTGTTGCCGCGCTCTTCTTTCTCGACCTGAACGATGACTTCCTGGCCTTCGCTCAGGACGTCCTTGATGTTGACGCGGCCTTCGGGCGACTTCTTGAAGTATTCGCGGGAGATTTCTTTCAGCGGCAGAAAACCGTGACGCTCGGAGCCGAAGTCGACAAACGCGGCTTCAAGGCTGGGTTCGATACGCGTGATCCGGCCTTTGTAGATGTTGGCCTTCTTCTGTTCGCGGGCCCCGGATTCGATGTCCAGGTCGTAGAGGCGCTGGCCGTCTACCAGCGCAACACGCAACTCTTCGGGTTGAGTTGCGTTAATCAGCATTCTTTTCATGTAGTACCGTCGGTTTCCGGGCTGCCGGAAACGGCGTTCGGCACACACGACTTCTCACGGTCGGTGTCAGGGCACGTCAGGAGTGCTTGAACACTCCAGTGTCTAACGAGGTTCGGCCAGCGGGGCCGAGTCGCGACGACGTTCCTGCTTGCTGTGGTGACAAATGACACCCTGTCAGCAAAAGCTTTGTCAGGAGGAGGAATCAACCATCGGTAGCGGACGATATGAAGCGTCTTGAATAAAGCCTTGTGCTACACAGTCCGACGGTTGTGCGTCTCCACCCCACACGTATCCCTGATAATTCGGGTGCTGCCGCGCGCTGAATCCGCAGCGGGTTGCATTTATCGCGATCTTCCATGGGAAGTCCGCGCGTCATGGCTCAAATAAGGCATGGTTTCCGAAGCATTCGCCCGGAGCGACTACCAGCGACTGCACTTTGTGAACTGGCCTTGAACGTGGGCCTCGATGGCGAGTGACTCACTCTGCGATCGGGCTTGTTTCAGGCCTCATGTCACCTGCGCTCGTTACGCTTGCATATCTTCCGTTGTCACCGAAAGCCCCGTAGGACGGCCTCGCGCCCTCGTGAATTGCGTTGGGCAGGGCCGGCTGTCATACCGTTTGTCCGCTGTCCAGGCCGCTTTTGGCGGCGTTCGCGACTATAGCAGCAATCATTAAGTGCTTCAAATCCATAAAAAATTGTTATGATTTGCGCCATGACAAATCTTACCCCCCCAACCCCCGGCGTCCGGCTGGTAGAGGTTGCGCCGGAATTTGCCGGTCAGCGCATCGATAACTTTCTGATCACGTACCTCAAGGGCGTTCCCAAGACCTTGATTTACCGCATTTTGCGCAAGGGCGAAGTGCGTGTGAACAAGGGCCGGATCAAGCCCGAGTACAAGCTTCAGGCGGGCGATGTCGTGCGCGTCCCACCCGTTCGAGTGCCTGAGCGCGACGAACCTGTGCCGGTTGCCCAGGGTTTGCTGCAGCGTCTTGAGGCCGCCATTGTCCATGAAGACAAAGGCCTGATCGTCCTCAACAAGCCCGCAGGCATCGCGGTTCACGGTGGCAGCGGCTTGAGCTTTGGCGTCATCGAAGCCTTTCGTCAGCTGCGTCCCGACGCCAAGGAGCTGGAACTGGTCCACCGTCTGGACCGTGACACCTCCGGGCTGCTGATGATCGCCAAAAAGCGCAGCATGTTGCGACACCTGCACGAACAGTTGCGCGGCGACGGCGTGGACAAGCGTTACATGGCGCTGGTCCGCGGAAACTGGCCGACCGCGCAGAAGCAGGTCCGGGCACCGTTGCTCAAGAGCAATCTTCGTTCCGGCGAGCGCATGGTCGAGGTCAATGAGGAAGGCAAGGAGGCGCTGACTCTGTTCAAGGTCCTGCGCCGCTTCGGCGACTTCGCCACCATGGTCGAAGCCCGGCCCATTACCGGCCGTACCCACCAGATTCGCGTCCACGCCTTGCATGCCGGCCACTGCATCGCCGGTGACCCCAAGTACGGCGATGAAGATTTCAGCCGCGAAATTCGTGATCTCGGCGGCAAGCGTCTGTTCCTGCACGCCTATGCTCTGACCGTGCCGCTGCCGGACGGTGGCGAGTTGAAACTCGAAGCGCCCGTCGACGAGATGTGGGCCAAAACCGTGGAGCGACTGCTGCTTGCGCCCTGATTACGAACTGCTGATCTTCGACTGGGACGGCACGCTGTCCGATTCCATCGGTCGTATCGTCGACGCGATGCAAGCCGCCGCACAGCTTGCCGGTCGTCCGGTGCGCGACGATGCAGCGATCAAGGGCATCATTGGTCTGGGTTTGCCGGAAGCGATTCGCACGTTGTACCCGGATATCACGGACAATGACCTGATCGATTTCCGGCAGCACTATGCCGACCGTTACATGGCCATGGACGTTGAGCCCTCGAAACTGTTCGACGGGGTGCGTGAGTCGCTGGAGGCGTTTCGTGACGAGGGCTATCGCCTGGCGGTCGCCACCGGCAAGGCCCGGCGTGGTCTGGATCGGGTGTTGAAGGCACACGGCTGGACCGACTTCTTCGACGCCACCCGCGCAGCGGATGAAACGGCCAGCAAGCCCGATCCGCTGATGCTCAATGAAATCCTGCAGCATTGCGGCGTCAGGCCTGAAAAGGCGCTGATGGTTGGCGACGCTTCGTTCGATCTGCTGATGGCGCGTAACGCCGGAATGGATTCGGTGGCTGTCGGGTACGGCGCGCAAGCGCTAGGCTCTCTGCTTCAATACCAGCCGCGTCTGGCGATCGAGCACTTTTCCGAATTGCGCACCTGGTTGGGTGCGCGGACTGCTGAAACTTCGTTGTTGGGGTAACTGATCTATGTCGGACGAATGGGAATCTCCGTCTTCGCCAGCGCGCGACGACGCAGGGGATGCAAAAAGCTGGAAACTGCTGGAAAAGACCCTGCTCGCCAGCGTGCAGGAGCAGCGTCGGTCACGACGCTGGGGAATCTTCTTCAAATCCCTGACCTTTCTTTATCTGTTCGGCGCACTGGCGCTGTTCTCGCCGCTGATGGATTTCGGCAAGGGCGCCTCGCGCAGCACCAGTCACACTGCGCTGATCGAAGTGAAGGGCATGATTGCCGACACCGAGGCGGCCAGCGCCGACAACATCGTTGGCAGTTTGCGGAAAGCGTTTGAAGATGAAAAAACCAAGGGCGTGATTCTGCGCATCAACAGCCCGGGCGGCAGTCCGGTGCAGTCCGGCTATATCTACGACGAGATCCGTAGTCTGCGCGCGCAGAAGCCGAACATCAAGGTGTATGCGGTGATCACTGATCTGGGTGCGTCCGGTGCGTATTACATCGCCAGCGCCGCTGACCAGATCTACGCGGACAAAGCCAGTCTGGTGGGTTCGATCGGTGTCACGGCAGCCGGCTTCGGTTTCGTCGGCACGATGGAAAAACTGGGTGTTGACCGTCGTACCTACACGTCGGGCGAGCACAAGGCGTTCCTTGATCCGTTCCAGCCGCCAAAGCCTGACGAGACTGCCTTCTGGCAGGGCGTTCTGGACACTACCCACAAGCAGTTCATCGCCAGTGTGAAGGCGGGTCGCGGTGATCGCCTGAAAGACAAGGACCATCCGGAACTGTTCTCGGGGCTGGTCTGGACAGGCGAGCAGGCGGTGGGCCTGGGTCTGGTCGATGGGCTTGGCAGTGCCAGCTATGTGGCGCGGGATATCATCGGCGAGAAAGAGATGGTCGATTACACGGTGCAAGAGTCGGCGTTCGATCGTTTCTCCAAAAAGATGGGCGCCAGCGTGGCCGAGCAGATCGCAATGTGGGCAGGCTTCAAAGGGCCGTCCCTGCGCTGATCGCTTCAGCCTTCGCGTGTGAAGAAAAGCCCGGCCATTGGTCGGGCTTTTCGCATCTGTTTATTTTTGTCGAGATCAGGGCAGCTCGATGCCTTCGTTCATCAACATGTCCACCAGGCGTATTAAAGGAAGGCCGATCACGCTGGTCGCATCCGCGCCCTCGGTGCTGCGAAAGAGGCTGACGCCCAGTCCTTCGGCCTTGAAGCTGCCGGCGCAGTCATAGGGTTGTTCGGCGTGGAGGTAGCGGCTGATACGCGCCTCGTCCAGCTGGCGCATGTGCACGGTGAAGGGCACGCAATCAACTTGGCACTGACCCGTGCGGCTGTTGAAGAGCGCAAGGCCGGTGAGGAAGCTGACGCTGTTGCCGCTGCTCTCCTTCAGCTGTTCCAGCGCGCGCTCGAACGTGTGCGGCTTGCCAAGGATCTGTTCGCCAAGCACGGCGACCTGGTCTGACCCGATGATCAGGTGGTCGGGGAATCGTTCGGCCAGTGCCATGGCTTTCTCACGCGCCAGGCGGGTCACAAGGTCGATGGCAGGCTCGTTCGGCCGGCGGCTTTCGTCGATGTCAGGCGACGCACAGACGAATGGCAAGCGCAGGCGATCGAGCAATTCACGGCGGTAAGGCGAGCTGGAAGCAAGGAGTAGAGGCAGCATGGGTAGCTCCGAAACATGAAAGTCGAGTGTAATCAGCAGGTCAGGTTGCGAACAGGCCTGAATTTCCTTTGACAGTCGCCAGGGTCGTCCCTAGAATGCTGCGCCTATGTTGAATGACCCGATTCCACCTCACGTTGACCCGCGCAAATTAGCTGATCGTGGCACTACTCTTCAGGGAGAGATGCTGCTGGCTGATTTGGAGAGACTCTGCGACCCGCTTGCTGACAATCTCGGTACGGTGCAGGCGAAATTCGTTTTTGAGCGAGACGAGCAGCGCGCTGTGGTTATCCACAGTGCAATTGACGTCGAAGTCAAAATGGTTTGCCAGCGTTGTCTTGAGCTGGTCACCTTTCCGATCCACAGCGAATGCAGTTATGCCGTGGTGAAGGAGGGTGCAAACACCCAGTCGATGCCGAAAGGCTATGACGTGCTGGAAATCGGCGAAGATCCCATGGATCTGCTGGCTTTGATCGAGGATGAGCTTCTGCTCGCCTTGCCCATTGTTCCAACTCATGATCCGAAAGAATGCCAGCCGCCGGCGGACCTCAACGAGTCCGAACCGAGCGAGGACGAGGTAACGCGGTCCAACCCGTTCAGTGTATTGGCGCAGTTAAAGCGTGACCCAAACGTTTAGGAGTTAATCAATTATGGCTGTTCAGCAGAACAAAAAATCCCGCTCTGCCCGTGACATGCGTCGTTCCCACGACGCTCTCGAGGCTAGCACTCTGTCTGTAGAAAAAACCACCGGTGAAGTTCACCTGCGTCACCACGTATCGCCAGAAGGCGTATACCGTGGCCGTAAAGTGATCGACAAGGGCGCTGACGAGTAATTTCTTGTCTGCTCCGGTCATCGCGATCGATGCAATGGGCGGGGACTTCGGTCCCCGCCACATTGTTCAGGCCAGCATTGCCTGCCTGCTTGCCACACCCTCGTTGCACCTGACCCTCGTCGGTCAATCCCCCCTTCTTGAAGAACTCATCGCACGCTACTCCGGTGTCGATCGCTCACGCCTGCACGTTGTGCATGCCAGCGAGATCATCACCATGGATGAGCGTCCGTCCCAGGCCTTGCGCGGCAAGCCTGAGTCGTCGATGCGCGTTGCGCTGGGGCTTCTCGCCGATGGCAAGGCCCACGCCTGTGTCAGTGCAGGCAATACCGGTGCCTTGATGGCGCTGTCCCGCTTCGTGCTGAAAACCTTGCCCGGTATCGACCGGCCGGCCATGGTGGCCGCGATTCCGACACAGCGCGGTTATTGCCAGTTGCTGGATCTGGGTGCGAACGTGGATTGTACCGCCGAACATCTTTATCAGTTCGCCGTGATGGGTTCGGTGGCCGCCGAGGCGCTGGGCGTGGTGCGACCCAGAGTCGCACTGCTGAACGTCGGCACCGAAGACATCAAGGGCAATCAGCAAGTCAAGTTGGCCGCGAGTCTTTTGCAGGCCGCACCGGGGCTGAATTACATCGGCTTTGTCGAAGGGGATGGCCTGTATCGGGGGGAGGCGGATGTCGTGGTCTGCGATGGCTTTGTCGGCAACGTGCTGCTGAAGTCCAGCGAGGGCCTGGCGCTGATGATTGGCGAGCGGATCGAGCGGCTGTTTCGCCGCAACGCGCTGTCGCGACTGGTGGGTTTGATGGCAAGGCCTGTGCTCGGCAGGCTCAAGGCCGATCTGGCCCCGGCGCGGCATAACGGTGCCAGTTTTCTCGGTTTGCAGGGCATCGTGGTGAAGAGTCATGGCTCGGCCGATGCTCAGGGTTTCCAGAGCGCGATACAGCGGGCGCTGATCGAGATTCAGGAAAACCTCCCGCAGCGCTTGCGCGGTCGTCTTGCGGATCTGCTTTAAGGCTTCAATGCGAGTCTTGGGCTAGAATGTGACGCCTGTGACCGCATGGTCATCCAACTGTCCATCGCAACACATTGAATTACCTCGCGTTCGGCCCGCCGGACGCTCATTTTGACGAGAATAATCAGGGGCTTGTTAATGTCTGCTTCCGTCGCATTTGTCTTTCCGGGCCAGGGCTCGCAGTCCCTCGGCATGCTGGCCGAGCTGGGCGCGCAGCATCCGCTGGTGCTGGAGACGTTCAAAGAAGCTTCCGCTGCGCTGGGCTATGACCTCTGGGCGCTGACCCAGCAGGGCCCGGAAGAGAGCCTCAACCAGACCGATAAAACCCAGCCTGCCATCCTCACTGCATCGATTGCCTTGTGGCGCCTGTGGCTGGCGGAAGGCGGCGTGCGCCCGGCGTATGTCGCCGGCCACAGTCTGGGTGAGTACAGCGCGCTGGTCGCGGCCGGCAGCCTGACCCTTGCGGACGCGGTCAAGCTGGTCGAGCGTCGCGGTCAATTAATGCAGGAAGCCGTGCCTGCGGGGCAGGGCGGCATGGCGGCCATTCTGGGTCTTGACGATGCGGTGGTTATCGCCGCCTGTGCCGAAGCGGCTCAGGGCGACGTGGTCAGCGCGGTGAATTTCAATTCGCCCGGTCAAGTTGTGATTGCCGGTGCCAAGGCCGCCGTGGAGCGCGCCATCGAAGTCTGCAAGGCCAAAGGTGCCAAGCGCGCCTTGCCGTTGCCGGTGAGTGTGCCTTCCCACTGCGAACTGATGCGTCCGGCAGCCGAACGCTTCGCCGAGTCCATCGCCGCCATCGACTGGCAGGTGCCGCAGATCCCGCTGGTTCAGAACGTCACTGCGAGTGTCGTGTCCGATCTCGAAACGCTGAAAACCGATTTGCTGCAGCAGCTGTACAAGCCGGTGCGCTGGGTCGAATCGATTCAGACCCTGGCGGCTCAGGGCGCCCTGCAACTGGTCGAGTGCGGCCCGGGCAAGGTGCTCGCCGGCTTGAACAAGCGCTGCGCTGATGGCGTGACCACTCACAACCTCAATACCCCAGACGCCTTCGCCGCCGCTCGCGCGGCGCTGGCCTGATTAGGAGACGCCTGCATGAGTCAGGGTAAAGTTGCACTTGTCACCGGCGCGAGCCGTGGCATTGGCCGGGCGATCGCCCTTGAACTGGGTCGTAACGGCGCCACCGTCGTGGGTACGGCGACGTCCGAGTCCGGCGCCGAGAAGATCACCGCTTATTTCAAGGAAAACGGCATCGAAGGCTTCGGCCTTGCGCTGGACGTGGGCAGCGACGAATCCGTTGCCGCCACGCTGGCCCAGATCACCGAACGCGTTGGTGCGCCGTTGATCCTGGTCAACAACGCCGGTATCACCCGTGACAACCTGATGATGCGCATGAAGGATGACGAGTGGCATGACGTCATCAACACCAACCTGAGCAGTCTGTTTCGCCTGTCCAAGGGCGTTCTGCGCGGGATGACCAAGGCGCGTTGGGGCCGGATCATCAGCATTGGTTCGGTGGTGGGTGCCATGGGCAACGCAGGTCAAGTAAACTACGCAGCCGCCAAGGCGGGTCTGGAAGGCTTCAGCCGTGCCCTGGCACGTGAAGTCGGGTCGCGCGCAGTGACGGTCAACTCGGTGACGCCGGGTTTCATCGACACCGACATGACCCGCGAGCTGCCAGAAGCGCAACGTGATTCCCTGACGGCACAGATTCCTCTGGGCCGACTGGGGCAGGCAGAAGAGATCGCGCATGTTGTCGCTTTTCTTGCCTCAGAAGGTGCAGGCTACGTTACCGGGGCTACAATCCCCGTTAACGGCGGCATGTACATGTGACCGGTCGTATCGAAAAAATGTCATACGGGCTGTCTAAAATCCGTTATAAAGCTGAAATCTTTTAAGGGGTAGAGGGCTGTTGGGCGTAGCGGGAATTGCGTTTAGCTTGAAATGCGCAAAACCTCTTCTATACACTTACCCATCGGCCAGCTGCCTGAATTTGTCCACTAGGAGTTAAAACACGGTATGAGCACCATCGAAGAGCGCGTCAAGAAAATCGTTGCCGAACAACTTGGCGTCAAGGAAGAGGAAGTCGTGAACACTGCTTCCTTCGTTGAAGACCTGGGTGCCGACTCCCTTGATACCGTAGAGCTGGTAATGGCTCTGGAAGAGGAATTCGAGACCGAAATCCCTGACGAAGAAGCCGAGAAGATCACCACCGTACAAGCCGCTATCGATTACGTTACTGCCCACCAGGCGTAAGATTTTGTAATCGTAGTTTGCTGTCCTGGAGAAACCGCACTGCCCCTGGCGTGCGGTTTTTTCTTTGAATAGGGCAGCGTTTCATCAATAGAAGAAAGGAGAGTCCTGTGTCGCGTAGACGCGTCGTGGTCACCGGTATGGGTATGCTGACGCCTTTGGGCACGGATGTGCCGAGCACCTGGCAAGGCATTCTGGCTGGCCAGAGTGGCATTGGGCCTATCGAACACACGGACCTGTCCAAATACACCACCCGTTTTGGCGGATCGGTGAAGGGATTCAACGTCGAGGAATACCTGTCGGCCAAAGAGGCCCGCAGACTCGATCTGTTCATCCAGTACGGGCTGGCTGCCAGCTTTCAGGCCGTGCGCAACTCCGGTATCGAGATCGACGACACCAATCGCGAGCGCGTCGGCGTGGCGATGGGATCGGGCATCGGGGGCCTGACCAATATCGAGAACACCAGCCGGCTGATGCATGAACAGGGGCCAGGCAAGATATCCCCGTTCTTCGTGCCGGGGTCGATCATCAACATGATTTCCGGGTTCCTGTCGATCCACCTCGGCGCACAGGGCCCCAACTACGCCATTGCCACTGCGTGCACCACGAGCACGCACTGCATCGGCATGGCCGCGCGCAACATCGCTTACGACGAAGCCGACGTGATGATTGCCGGCGGCGCTGAAATGGCGGCCTGCGGCTTGGGCATGGGCGGCTTTGGCGCCTCGCGCGCGCTGTCTACCCGCAACGATGAGCCCGCCCGCGCCAGCCGTCCGTGGGACAAGGGTCGCGATGGGTTTGTACTGTCCAACGGTGCCGGCGCCATGGTCCTCGAAGAGCTCGAGCATGCCAAAGCCCGGGGCGCGACGATTTATGCCGAGCTGATCGGCTTCGGCATGAGCGGCGATGCGTTTCACATGACCTCGCCGCCGGATGACGGCGCCGGTGCCGCGCGCTGTATCACCAATGCCCTGCGTGACGCGAAGATTCGTCCAGAGGACGTGCAATACATCAACGCCCACGGCACCTCGACGCCTGCGGGCGATCTGGCCGAAGTCAGCGCCATCAAGAAGGTGTTCGGCGAGCACGCCTATAAACTGGCCGTCAGTTCGACCAAGTCGATGACGGGCCACCTGTTGGGCGCCGCCGGTGCGATCGAAGCGATTTTCAGTGTGCTGGCGATCAAGGATCAGGTCGCGCCACCGACGATCAACCTCGACGAGCCCGATGAAGGCTGCGACCTGGACTTCGTTCCCCACGAGCCGCGCAAGATGCCGATCGACGTGGTGATCTCCAACTCCTTCGGTTTTGGTGGCACCAACGGTTCGCTGGTCTTCCGCCGGTACGCCGAATGATCGTGAGCTGGATCGATGGCCTTGCTGCTGACTCCCTTGCCGTCAAGGATCGGGGGTTGGCATACGGCGATGGTCTCTTCGAGACCGTCCTCGTCAAGGCCGGACAGCCATTGCTCTTCCCGCGTCATCTGCAACGCCTGGCACTGGGGGCACAGCGCCTGGCGCTGAACCTGGATCTGGCGTTGGTCGAAGAGGAATGCTGCCGCTTCGCTACCCAGTTGGATGACGGTGTGATGAAGCTCATCGTTACCCGTGGCGATGGCGTGCGGGGCTATGCACCCGCTTCGGACGCGCAGCCGCGACGCATCCTCCAGGCAAGTGGGCTCCCGGCGTATCCCGAGGCCCATGCAGAGCAGGGCATCAAACTGTTCGCCTGTCAGACCCGTCTCGCCGAGCAGCCGCTGCTGGCCGGGCTCAAGCACCTGAATCGGCTTGAGCAAGTGCTGGCCCGTGGCGAATGGCAAAGTTCCGAGTACGCCGAAGGGCTGATGCGGGACGTGTCGGGGCGTATCGTTGAAGCGGTCTACAGCAATCTGTTTATGGTCAAGGGCGGCGTGTTGCTGACGCCGGACCTGCGCCGCTGTGGCGTGGCCGGTGTGATGCGGGCCGAGATCCTGGCGATGGCCGAGCGCGAGAACATGCCGGCCCGTGAGCTTGACCTGCAGATGTCCGACCTGCAAAAGGCCGATGAGGTGTTTGTCTGCAACAGCGTGTACGGCATCTGGCCGGTGCGCGGCGTCGAGCATCTCAACTGGCCGGTTGGGCCGCTGACCCGTAAACTCCAACACCTTGTTCGCGGGCTTCTGGATATCTGATTCGTGATCCGAAAATTACTCGTCTTGCTGGAAACAGGTGTGGTTCTGGCGGGGCTCTTGCTGGGCGTGGCTTATTGGCAGCAGAACAGCGCGCTGCAGCAGCGCCTCAATCTGACCCAGGAAAAACTGCTGGATGTGCCGTCGGGCTCTTCGCCGACCGGCGTGCTGAATCGGCTGCAAGCCGACGGCGTCATCAAGGACGCGTTCTGGCTGCGTTTGTACTGGCGCTTCAATCTGCAGGGCCAGTCGCTGCACAGTGGCGAATACCGCATGGCACCGGGCATGAACGCCGAGTCGCTGCTCGATCTCTGGCAAAAAGGTGAAGTGGTGCAATACAGCGTCACCCTGGTGGAGGGCTGGACCTTCCGTCAGGTGCGCGCGGCACTGGCCAAACAGGTCAAGCTGGAGCAGACGGCGAGCGGCCTCAGCGACACTGAGCTGATGGCGAAGCTGGGGCATCCGGACGTCTTCCCCGAAGGCCGGTTTTTCCCGGACACCTATCGCTACGTGCGCGGCATGACCGACGTCGAGCTGCTCAAACAAGCCTATAACCGCCTGGATGAAGTGCTTCAGGAGGAATGGGAGAAGCGCGCTGCCGATGTGCCTTACACCGATCCTTACCAGGCGCTGATCATGGCGTCGCTGGTGGAAAAGGAAACCGGCGTGCCTCAGGAGCGCGGTCAGATCGCCGGCGTATTCGTGCGTCGCTTGCAACAGGGCATGTTGCTGCAGACCGATCCGACCGTCATTTACGGCCTCGGCGACCGGTACAACGGCAAGATCACCCGCGCGTTGCTGAAAGAGCCTACCCCCTACAACACCTATGTCATCTCCGGCTTGCCGCCAACGCCGATTTCCATGGTCGGGCGTGAAGCGATCCATGCGGCGATGCACCCCGTGGCCGGCAACAGCCTGTACTTCGTGGCGAGAGGGGACGGCAGTCACGTATTCTCCGCCGATCTGGATGCGCACAACGCGGCGGTAAAGGAGTTTCAGCTCAAGCGTCGCGCGGACTATCGCTCCAGCCCGGCGCCTGTCGCTGCACCGGCGCTGCCGGCGAACGCCGTCGAGCAGCCGCCGTCAGAGCCGCAACCCATAGAGCCGCCATCGACAGAATCAAAGGCGACCGAGCCGAAGGGGTCTGAGCCGGACGCGAGCGAGCAGTCGCCGAAACCGCAGACAGACGCTGCAGCTCCGTCGACTCCAGCCAATGACCCCGGCAAATGACAACCGCGAGCACACTCGCCATGAATCTGACCAAGGACTGCCCGTGACCGGTTTGTTTATTACCCTGGAAGGCCCCGAAGGCGCGGGCAAAAGCACCAACCGCGACTACCTGGCCGAACGGCTGCGCAGTGAGGGCATTGATGTCGTCCTGACCCGCGAGCCCGGCGGTACGCCGCTCGCCGAGCGTATCCGCGAGCTGCTGTTGACGCCGGGTGACGAGCAGATGTTCGTGGATACCGAACTGCTGCTGATGTTCGCCGCCCGCGCGCAGCACCTCGCCGCGCTGATTCGCCCGGCGTTGGCGCGGGGCGCCGTGGTGCTTTGCGACCGATTCACCGATGCCACGTACGCGTATCAGGGAGGCGGCCGAGGCCTGCCCATCGAACGCATCGCCGTGCTGGAAGATTTCGTCCAGGGCGCGCTGCGTCCCGATCTGACTCTGGTGTTCGATCTGCCCATCGAGATCGGCCTGGCCCGGGCTTCCGCGCGCGGTCAGCTGGACCGTTTCGAGCAAGAGGGCCGAGCGTTCTTCGACGCCGTGCGCAGTACGTATCTGTCGCGCGCGGCCGCTGCGCCTGAGCGTTACCGCCTGGTAGACGCGGCGCTGCCGCTGACTGAAGTCCAGGCTTCCCTTGATGTGCTGGTGCCTGAGTTGACCGCGCTGCTGGCGGCTCGCCGGCATGGCTGAGGCTTATCCCTGGCAGCATGGCCTGTGGCAGCAACTGGCGGGCCGCAAGCAACATGCTCACGCCTATTTGCTGCACGGTCCGGCCGGTATCGGCAAGCGGGCGCTGGCTGAGCGTTTGATGTACCTGCTGCTGTGCCAACGCCCGGCAGGCCTTGAAGCGTGCGGCCAATGCAAATCCTGCTCGCTGCTGGCGGCCGGCAGTCACCCCGACCATTACGTGCTGGAGCCTGAAGAGGCCGACAAGGCCATCAAGGTCGATCAAGTGCGCGATCTGGTCAGTTTCGTGGTACAGACCGCGCAGATGGGCGGGCGCAAGGTGGTGCTGATCGAGCCGGTCGAGTCGATGAACATCAACGCCGCCAATGCCCTGCTGAAAAGTCTGGAAGAGCCGTCGGGCAACACCGTTCTGTTACTGGTCAGCCATCAGCCGAGTCGGCTGCTGCCTACGGTGAAGAGCCGATGCGTGCAACAGGCGTGTCCGCTGCCCAGTGATGCCATGAGCATCGCCTGGCTGGCCGATGCGCTGCCCGATTGCACCGAGCAGGAACGCGTTGAGTTGCTGACCCTCGCGGCCGGTTCGCCCCTGGTGGCGGTCAAGCTGCACGCCCAGGGTGTTCATGAGCAACGGGCGCTGGTGGTGGACGGCGTTAAAAAGCTGCTCAAGGGCCAGCAATCGCCGACCCAGCTGGCCGAAGGCTGGAAGGACATACCGCTGTTGTTGCTGTTCGACTGGTTCTGCGACTGGTCGAGCCTGATCCTGCGCTATCAGCTGACCCAGGACGAAGAAGGCCTGGGCCTGGCTGACATGCGCAAGGTCGTGCAGTATCTGGCGCAGAAATCGTCCCAGCGCAACGTGCTGGCGATTCAGGACTGGGTGCTGCTGCAGCGCCAGAAGGTCATGTCAAAAGCGAACCTGAACAGGGTTTTGTTGCTCGAAGCATTATTGGTGCAGTGGGCAGGCCTGACCGGACAGGGTTAGACTGGCCATCTGCATGACATCATGCATTGCCTGAGGAAACGAGATGAGCGTGCCACTGAGTCCAGGTCCACGTAACGGCATTCTGTCCCTGACCATTAAGGACAAGTCCGTCCTGTACGCCGCGTACATGCCGTTCATCAAAAACGGCGGCCTGTTCATTCCCACCAGCAAAAGCTACAAGCTGGGCGATGAAGTGTTCATGTTGCTCAACCTGATGGACGAGCCCGAAAAGATTCCGGTCGCGGGCAAGGTCACCTGGATCACGCCGAAGGGCGCTCAGGGGAACCGCGCCGCTGGCGTTGGGGTGCAGTTCAACGATGGCGACAACACCGCGCGCAACATGATTGAAAACTACCTGGCCGGAGCGCTTAAGTCCGACCGTCCTACCCACACGATGTAAGTTGCCCCCGCCGCCATGCTTGTAGATTCCCATTGCCACCTTGACCGCCTCGACCTCAGCGCCCACGACGGCTCCCTCGACAACGCCCTGCAAGCGGCGAGAGAGCGGGGCGTTGGGCACTTCTTGTGCATCGGCGTCAGTGCCGAGAATGCCGGTGCCGTAAAAGCGCTGGCCGATCGCTACGATGATGTCGATTGCTCGGTCGGCATTCACCCGTTGGACCTCAAGCCCGGCGAGGCGCCTGCGCTGGAGTGGCTGCTCGGCGAACTCAACCATCCGCGCGTGGTGGCTATCGGCGAAACCGGTCTGGATTATCACTACGAGCCTGAGGCAGCCGAGTTGCAGCAGGCCTCGTTCCGGCTTCATCTGCAGGCGGCCAACGTGACCGGCAAGCCTGTGATCGTCCACACCCGCGGTGCGCGTGCCGACACGCTGGCGCTGTTGCGTGAAGCCGCGTTGCCTCAAGCCGGGGTGCTGCATTGCTTTACCGAAGACTGGGACATGGCCAAGGCCGCGCTGGATCTGGGGTTTTATATCTCGCTGTCCGGTATCGTCACTTTCCGCAACGCCGACGCGCTGCGGGACGTCGCCAGCAAAGTGCCCGCCGACCGTCTGCTGGTCGAGACCGACTCGCCGTACCTGGCGCCGATCCCGTATAGAGGCAAGCCGAACCTGCCTCAGTACGTGCGTGAAGTGGCCGAGTTTCTGGCGATGTTGCGCGGCGAGACCTACGAGCGTTTTGCCGAGCAGACCAGCGAGAACTTCAAGCGGCTGTTCCCGATGGCGCGCGTCAAAGGCTGATCCGCCGTGCATGGCAGTGCTTGCCAAGCCCCTGGCGTTCAGCAAATCGCAGGCAAAAAAAACCCGGGTTCTGGGGGGTGAATCCGGGTTAAGACCATTAGGAGTAAAACAAAGACACGCTATCCATTGGTGTCCTTACCAACGCTGGCACTTGGGGGAGATGCTGCGTTGGCGAATATAAGTATTGGCTATAATCCGCAGGCGTCCAGCCGCACGCTGTACGATTTTTAAACAGTTTTGGAATACCTGACGACCTGCTGATACCGCAACTCCACCGACGCCCCTGATTTTCGACTGACTGTCTCATCCCGCCAAAAACCGAGACTGGTTCGGCCTCGAGCGTTTCCTTTTTGCCTGCCGTTGTCGAAAATCGTCAGAAAACGGATACAGGTCGGATCGTTCGTGCATTCTGCTGCGGGATAGGCATAATGTGGCGCTTCTGATTCCGAACCCATAGTCTCCTCCTATGCAGAAAGAACCTCGTAAAGTCCGTGAGTTTCGCCGCCGTGAGCAGGAGATTCTCGACACCGCGCTCAAGCTGTTCCTCGAACAGGGCGAAGACAGCGTCACCGTCGAGATGATCGCGGATGCCGTGGGTATCGGCAAAGGCACCATCTACAAGCATTTCAAATCCAAGGCCGAGATCTACTTGCGCCTTATGCTCGACTACGAGCGCGATTTGAACGAGTTGCTGCATTCGGCGGACGTCGACAAGGACAAGGAAGCGCTGTCCCGCGCCTACTTTGAATTCCGCATGCGCGACCCCCAGCGCTACCGGCTGTTTGACCGCCTGGAAGAGAAGGTGGTCAAGGGCAATCAGGTGCCGGAGCTGGTCGAGGAGTTGCATAAGATCCGCGCCTCCAACTTCGAGCACTTGACCCTGTTGATCAAGGGCCGAATTTCCGAAGGCAAGTTGGAAGACGTTCCTCCGTATTTCCACTACTGCGCCGCCTGGGCTCTGGTGCATGGCGCGGTGGCGTTGTACCACTCGCCGTTCTGGAGCAATGTCCTTGAAGATCAGGAAGGTTTCTTCCAGTTCCTGATGGACATCGGTGTGCGCATGGGCAACAAGCGCAAGCGGGATGTCGACCACGGCCACGAGACCAAACCCGAGCGCCAATCCGACTCCCAGGCTGACCCTGCTGCCGAATAAATCGCAGCCGCAAAAACCCGATTCAGCGAGCGAAACCGTCTCCAGGTCCGACATGGCGCAAAAGCTGCATTAACCGGCCATTCGCCGGTTTTCCGTCGCCGGACTTTGGAGATAAACATGCGTAGCCTGGTTTTACTGCTGGCTCTACTGGCGTTGAGTGGCTGCATGCACGTCAGCGATCTGGCACAAGGCGCTCACGATGAGCTCAGTGACGCCGGGCTGCTGGATCACAGTTCGACCCGCCGGTTGAACAACTTTCGCGTGCAACCTGACTCGTTCATCTATATCGCCCAAGGCGCCTTTGCTCCCCCGGGCGGCGCCTACCCGCGTCCCAATGTCGTGGCCGAAGAAGCCTTCAGCGGTTTTATCGAATATTTCCCGATGGTCCGCCGCGCCCGCGCCCCGGAAGGTCTGGATGACGCGATGAACGAGGCTCGGGCCGCCGGCGCGCACTATCTGCTGTACACCCGTTTTGCCAAAGCTGATGACCGCATCGGCACGTTTGACGAGTGGTCGGACCAGGAAGCAGTGGACCGTCTTGGCATCGACAACGGCGTCATACAGCTGATGCTGATCGAAACCAACACCCGCTACCTTATCGATTCGGCACGCATTCACCTCCGTGGTGGTCTGCTGACTTTGTACGACACCAAGCCCGAGGATTTGCTAGGACCCCCGATGGAAGCTTACGCTCGGGGTTTGCTGGGCGTCGAAGCACGCTGAGGAGTGGCGTATGAGTGGGCAGGACAAAGCCAACGATCTGTTGGCCCAGATTGCCAGGAGCGGCAAGGGCTTGCCGCCGGTGCACCTGTGGAACCCGGATTTCTGCGGTGACATCGACATGCGCATCGCCCGCGATGGCACCTGGTTCTATCTGGGCACGCCCATCGGTCGCAAGCCGATGGTCCGGCTGTTTTCCACCATTATTCGCCGTGATGGCGACGATTACTTTCTGATCACCCCGGTCGAGAAGGTCGGCATCAAGGTCGACGACGCCCCTTTTGTGGCGGTCCTGCTGGACGTTGAAGGCAGCGGTGAGTCGCAGTTGCTGCGCTTTACTACCAACGTCGACGACGGGGTGGAGGCGGGGGCCGACCACCCGCTGCGTATTGACCTCGATCCGCAGAGCCAGGAACCGGCGCCTTATATTCTGGTGCGCAACAACCTCCAAGCGCTGATCCACCGCAACGTCTTCTATCAGTTGGTGGACCTTGCCGTGGTGCGTGAGATCGACGGGCAGCGCTGGCTGGGGGTATGGAGTGGTGGCGAGTTCTTCCCCATTGGCCTTGAGCCCTGATCCCTTCATTTCTGTTTCCACCACGTTCGCTAATCCGCTCGCGGCCAATTGCCTGACTTTTGCCAGGCAGTTACAGTGCCGCCCCCCGATTTTTCCTGAGGTTTTTCCATGAGTCAGTCCTTTGATATCGCCGTGATCGGCGCCACCGGTACTGTCGGCGAAACCATCGTCCAGATTCTCGAAGAGCGCGACTTCCCGGTCGGCGATTTGCACCTGCTCGCCAGCGTCGAATCGGCCGGTAGCTCGGTGCCGTACCGTGGCAAGAACGTCCGCGTGCGTGAAGTCGATGCCTTTGATTTCAGCAAGGCCAAGATTGCGTTCTTCGCCGCGGGCGCTGCCGTCACCCGCAGCTATGCCGAGCGCGCCACCGCCGCCGGTTGCGTGGTGATCGACCTGTCCGCCGGCTTGTCAGTCGAGCAGGCGCCGAATGTGGTGCCCGAGGTCAACGGCGCCCGTTTGGCTGATCTGGCCACACCGCAGCAGGTGGCCTGCCCAAGTTCCAGCGCCGCCGCCCTCGCGCTGGTGCTGGCGCCGTTGCGCGCACTGCTGAACATCGAGCGGATCACCGTGACGGCGTGCCTTGCGGTGTCGAGCATGGGCCGCGAAGGGGTCACCGAACTGGCCCGGCAAACCGCCGAGCTGCTCAACGTTCGCCCCCTCGAACCCAAGGTGTTTGACCGGCAGATGGCGTTCAACGTGCTGGCCCAGGTGGGCAAGCCTGACGCCGAAGGTCATGTGCCACTTGAAAAACGTTTGGTCAGTGAGTTGCGCGAGTTGCTCTCGCTGCCTTTAATCAAGGTCGGCGTGAGTTGCATCCAGGTACCGGTGTTCTTCGGCGACAGCCTGAGCGTGTCGGTGCAGACCCGCGAGGCGGTTGACATCAACGCGGTCAATGCGGCGTTGGAAACGGCCGAGGGCATCGAGCTGGTTGAGGCCGGCGATTACCCGACGCCGGTAGGCGACGCGGTAGGGCAGGATGCTGTCTATGTAGGACGTTTGCGCGGGGGCGTCGACGACGGTTGTGAACTGAATTTCTGGGTCACGCTGGATAATGTGCGCAAGGGCGCCGCGTTGAACGCTGTGCAGGTGGCTGAGTTGTTGATAAAAGATGTTGCGTAAAAGATACTTGCCCACAACTCGAAGAATCATTCTAGCTGCGGCGTGTCGATACGCCCTACACCCGAGCAGGCATTATCTTCGCGATTGCCGGGGAAATTTCAAACAAGGGATGGGCTATGGTTCAGGTTCGTAAACTCGTTTTAGCAATCGCTGCGGCTTCGGCGCTGTCATCGGGAATGGCCCAAGCGCTCGGCCTCGGCGGTCTGACCGTGAAGTCGACCCTGAATCAGCCGCTGTTGGCCGAAATCGAGCTGACGGAAGTGCAGGACCTCAATGCCTCCCAGGTGGTGCCGAGTCTGGCGACTTCTGCGGAGTTTGCTCAGGCCGGCGTCGGCCGGGTGGCGATCCTGGATGACCTGACCTTTACTCCGGTCGTCAATCCCGGTGGCAAGAGCGTGTTGCGCATCACCTCCACCAAACCCATCCGCGATCCCTACGTGAAGTTCCTCGTTCAAGTGCTCTGGCCCAATGGCCGTGCGCTGCGCGAATACAGCCTGTTGCTGGACCCGCCGAAATTCTCGCCGCAAGCCGCGGCGGCCGCCGCTCAACTGCCTTCGACGGCACCGAGCGCCGCGCCTGCCCCGGCTCCCGCCGCCGAGACACCGGCCGCGGCGCCTACAACGCCCGCTCCAGCGCCGGCGCCGGAACCCAAGTTCACTCAATACACCACCGCCAATAACGACACGCTCTGGGAAATTGCCGAGCGCGTGAAAAATGGCGGGACTGTGCAGCAGACCATGCTGGCGATTCAGGCGCTGAACCCTGATGCCTTTATTGCCGGCAACATCAACCGCCTGAAAAAAGGTCAGGTGTTGCGGTTGCCGTCGCCGCAGGAATCAACAGCGCTGGCACAGCCTCGCGCGGTGGCCGAAGTGGCCGAGCAGAATCGCGCCTGGCGCGAAGGCCGACGCCTGCCGAGCGGTGCGCGTCAGGTTGATGCGACCCGTCGCGACCGGGCTGGCGCTGCGCCGTCGCAGATTGACGCCAAGGACAACCTCAGCCTCGTCTCTGCCAACAAGGCGGGCGCGAAAGGCAAAGCCGGTGACAATGCCGATATCAGCAACCAGCTGGCGACCACCCAGGAAAGCCTGGATACCACGCGTCGGGACAATGCCGAGCTAAAGAGCCGCATGACCGACCTGCAAAGCCAGGTCGATAAACTGCAGCGCCTGATTCAACTGAAGAATGACCAGCTGGCGAAAATGCAGGCGTCGGGGGCAGCGGTTCCGCCGCCCATTGATGCCGCCAATCCTGCCAATCCCGCGGTCAGCCCCAACAGCGTCACCAATCCGAACAACGCCGCCAACCCGGCGATGCAGGCCCAGGTCGTGCCGAACGCCGTGGCGCCTGATGTTGCCGGCAAGGCCCCCGACGAAATCGCCCCGGAAGACGCATTGCCGGTGGACGGGGCGGCAGTTACCAGCGCCACGCCTGATCAAGCGCTGATTGTGCCGACAGAACCGGTGGTCGATGAAGACAACCGCAGCGCCCTCGAGAAGATCCTCGCCAGCCCGATGCTCATGGGCCTTATCGGTGGCGGCGCGCTGTTGCTGTTGCTGCTGCTTCTGTTGCTGCTGGCCCGCCGCCGCAACGCGCTGATAGAAGCCGAACGGCATCGTCAGATGGCGCGTGCCTTGTCCGAAGAGTCGGACTTCGCGTCCGACATGGACATGCCTGCCAGCAGCTTCGAAGGCCTGGAGGCGCCGGCGCCCCACGCAAAGACGCCGCCGGCGCCGACCGTCGCCGAGCCGGTCCGCGAACATCCGGCTGACGCGCTCGTTCAGGCTGAAATCCACATTGCATACGGCCGCACCAATCAGGCGGTCGCTGTTCTCGAAGACGCCATCAAGCACGAGCCGCAGCGCAGTGATCTGCGCCTCAAGCTAATGGAAGTCTATGCCGAGCAGGACAACAAATCCGGGTTTGTCGCGCAGGAGCGGCAACTGATCGCCACGGGAAAGAACCACGCTGAAGTCGAAGAGCTGAAATCCCGCTATCCGTCCATGGCCGCTGCGGCTGCGGCGGCCGCGGGGGTGGCAGCAGCAGCGGCTTTAGCAGCGGAAATGGACGCAAAGTACGTTGAAGAGCTGCTCCATGATGAGCCTGAAGTCGCCGCGCAGCCTGCTCCGGCTGCCGAAACGGTCACCGAAGTGCCGCTGGACGAAGAGTTCGACAACGCCTTTGACCTGAGCCTGGATGACCTGGACAGCGAATCGCCTGCTGCTGCGCCCAACCGCGCTGCGGCACAGGACACCGCTGCACTCGACGACCTGGACCTGGACGCGCCGTTTGCCGGGTCGGCTTCCGATGACTTGGATTTCGACGCGATCCTGCGCGAGCAGCAGGCGACATCCGTTGCTGCCAAACCGGCCGATCTGGACGATTTCGATCTGGATCTGGCAGAAGATCAGCCGGCGTTGAAGGCCGAAGACGATTACTTGCTGGGAATGGAAGACGATCTGCGTGATCTGCCGCCGTTCGAACAGCCTGCATCGTTGGGCGCCACCAAGCCTGGGCTGGAAGATGACATCGAGTTGCCTGCCGATTTCGACCTCTCACTGGCTGACGAGATGGAAACCGAGCAGGCGTCCGAGGCGTTCGCCTCCGAGATCGACGACGTCAATGCCGAGCTGGACCGTCTGTCACAGAGTCTGGAACAGCCACCGATTGCCAAGCCGTTCGACACGGCGCTGGACAAGCCGGTGGAAGCATCGCCTCGTTTCACCGAAGACGACGCTCTGCTGGCGGACGACGAACCGGAATTCGACTTCTTGTCCGGCACCGACGAAGCCGCGACCAAGCTGGACCTCGCCCGGGCCTACATCGAAATGGGCGACGCCGACGGCGCGCGCGACATCCTCGATGAGGTTGTGGCGGAAGGTGACGACGGCCAGAAGACCGAAGCGCGGGACATGCTGTCGCGCCTTGTCTGAGCGGATTCATCGCTGCAGAAAACGACCGCTTCGGCGGTCGTTTGCGTTTCCGGGTCGGGCATTTCGGCTTGTCCCTCGCCTCCGGGTCAACCGTTGGCCGCTGCCGATGGCGTCTTTCTTTTCGATCCGTATAATGGCCGCCCTTGCGCACATCGACAGGCTTTAAGCTCTTGGCAACTACAGACACCGAGGCAGAAACAGCGGCAGCCGAACTGGCCGCCGAAGGTTTTTCCAGAATCGCTCTGGGCGTGGAATACAAAGGCTCGCGCTACAGCGGCTGGCAGCGCCAGTTGACCGGCGTGCTGACCGTCCAGGAAACGCTGGAAAATGCCCTGTCGAAAGTGGCCGATTCGCCGGTGTCACTGATGTGTGCCGGGCGCACCGATGCGGGCGTGCATGCGTGCGGTCAGGTGGTGCACTTCGATACCCAGGCCGAGCGCAGCATGAAAGCCTGGACCATGGGCGCCAACATCAATCTTCCCCACGACATCAGCGTGACCTGGGCCAAGGTCATGCCCGCGCATTTTCACGCGCGTTTCAAAGCCATCGCCCGTCGCTATCGTTATGTGATCTACAACGATCAGATCCGGCCGGCGCACCTGGGCCAGGAAATCACCTGGAACCACCGCCCGCTGGATGCCGAACGCATGGCGCTGGCCGCCGAGTATCTGGTCGGTACCCACGATTTCAGTGCGTTCCGTGCCGGGCAATGCCAGGCCAAGTCGCCGATCAAGCAGCTTCACCATCTGCGCGTCACCCGCCACGGCAAGATGATCGTCATCGATGTTCGCGCCAATGCCTTCCTGCATCACATGGTGCGCAACATTGCCGGCGTCCTGATGACCATCGGGGCAGGGGAGCGGCCGATCGAGTGGGCGAAGGAAGTGCTCGAAAGCCGAGTGCGAAGAGCCGGCGGGGTGACGGCTCATCCTTTCGGCCTGTACCTGGTTCAGGTGGAATACCGCGACGAGTTCCCATTACCGGATCGCTACATAGGCCCGCATTTTCTCACTGGCTTCTCGGAACTGGACGGCTGACGCAGGTGACTGCATTTGCTACCATCCGGGACTTTCGCAAGGCTTGAGGTCTCCACTACATGTCAGCCGTTCGCAGCAAGATCTGCGGGATTACCTGCATAGAAGATGCGTTGGCCGCCGTTGACGCAGGTGCCGATGCCATCGGGCTGGTGTTTTATCCCAAGAGCCCGCGCTTCGTGACGGTGGAGCAGGCCCAGGCAATCGTTGCCGCGCTGCCGCCCTTCGTCAGCACCGTCGGCCTGTTCGTCAATGCCGAGCGCGCTGACTTGAAAGCGTTGCTCGACGTCGTTCCCCTCGACCTCATTCAGTTTCACGGCGATGAAACCCCTGAGCAGTGCGAGGGATACAACCGTCCGTACATCAAGGCCCTGCGCGTTCAGGCCGGCGACGACATCGCGGCCAGTTGCGATGCCTACGCCAACGCCTGCGGCATCCTGCTCGACACTTATGTCGCGGGCATTCCGGGCGGGACGGGTGAAACCTTCGATTGGGCGCTGATTCCAAAACATTTGAGCAAACCGGTGATTCTCGCCGGTGGCCTGACCTCGGCCAACGTTTCCCAGGCCATCGCGCAGGTGCAGCCCTACGCGGTTGATGTGAGCGGCGGGGTGGAGAAGTCCAAAGGACTGAAGGACCACGACAAGATCCGTGCATTCATGAGTGCTGTACACGGGGCTTAGGGTATTTGCCCGGCAACATTGGCCGGGATGTGACGGCGGACCAACGGTCGCCGTCCACTAGCCTGCCATCCGCTGATGCGCGTGGCCGAATTGATTGAGCGAAGACGTCTTGCGTCTCGTGATGGAAGTTGAGAGTGGTGTTGGTGAATGTTGTTTTGGCAGGTCAGGCCTCGCGCCGATCGCTGTACGACATTTGGCGGCACCGTACATGACATTGGTTTAAGGGCATGCGCATGGCACCGATTGCCATCGCGTTCGAGCCATCGGTACTGGAGAAAGAAAGCATGAGCAACTGGTTGGTAGACAAACTGATCCCTTCGATCATGCGTTCCGAGGTCAAGAAGAGCTCGGTGCCCGAAGGTCTGTGGCACAAGTGCCCGTCCTGCGAAGCGGTGCTGTATCGCCCGGAGCTGGAAAAGACCCTGGACGTCTGCCCGAAGTGCAACCACCACATGCGCATCGGCGCCCGTGCCCGTCTGAATATCTTCCTGGACGCCGAAGGCCGTCAGGAGATCGGCGTTGATCTGGAGCCGGTGGACCGTCTGAAATTCCGCGACGGCAAGAAGTACAAGGATCGCCTGGTCGCCGCGCAGAAGCAGACCGGTGAAAAGGACGCGCTGATTTCCATGAGCGGCACCCTGTTGGGCATGCCGGTGGTGTGCAGCGCATTCGAGTTCTCCTTCATGGGCGGCTCGATGGGTGCGGTCGTGGGTGAGCGCTTCGTACAAGCCGCCAACTACGCGCTGGAAAACCGTTGCCCGATGATCTGCTTTGCGGCCTCCGGCGGTGCGCGCATGCAGGAAGCGCTGATCTCTTTGATGCAGATGGCCAAGACCTCGGCCGTGCTGGCGCGTCTTCGTGAAGAAGGCCTGCCGTTTATTTCCGTGCTGACTGACCCGGTCTACGGCGGTGTTTCTGCCAGTCTGGCGATGCTGGGCGACATCATTGTCGCCGAGCCCAAGGCCCTGATCGGCTTCGCCGGCCCTCGCGTGATCGAGCAGACCGTGCGCGAGAAGCTGCCGGAAGGCTTCCAGCGCAGCGAATTCCTGCTCGACCATGGCGCGATCGACATGATCATCCACCGTCAGGAACTGCGTCAGCGTCTGGGTAACGTCCTGGCGCAGATGATGGGGCTGCCGACGCCGAAATTCGTGGCGCCGAAACTTGAGCCGATCGTTGTGCCGCCTGCTCCGGCCAACCTATGACCGCACGCTCTTTGAGCGACTGGCTCAGTTACCTGGAACAACTGCACCCCTCGGCCATCGACATGGGGCTGGAACGTTCGCAGCAGGTGGCCACGCAGATGGGCCTGACCCGGCCGGCGCCGAAAGTGATCACCGTCACCGGCACCAACGGCAAGGGCTCGACCTGCGCATTCGTTGCTTCTTTGTTGCAGGCACAGGGCCTGAAGGTCGGCGTTTACAGTTCGCCGCACCTGCTGCGCTACAACGAGCGTGTCCAGGTGCAGGGCGTTGAGGCGACTGACGCCGAGCTGTGCGCGGCGTTCGAGGTGGTCGAGCGTGGCCGTGGCGACGTCTCCCTGACTTACTTCGAGATGGGCACGCTGGCAGCCTTCTGGCTGTTCGAGCACGCCGGGCTGGACGCCGTCGTGCTGGAAGTCGGTCTCGGCGGGCGGCTCGATACGGTCAACCTGATCGACGCCGACATGGCGCTGGTCACCAGCATTGGTGTCGATCACGCGGAGTTTCTAGGCAATACCCGTGAGAGCGTGGCCTTCGAGAAGGCCGGGATATTCCGTGAAGGAAAGCCCGCGCTGTGCGGCGATCTCGGTCCACCGCAGCCATTGCTCGACAAGGCGCGGTCACTGAATTGCCCGCTGTCGCTGCGCGGTCGCGATTTCGAGGTGCAGATCAACGCGACGGGTTGGGACTGGTCGGGCACCGACGCAAACGGCCGGAAAGTCGAACTGCATTCGCTGCCGTTACTCGACCTGCCCATGCAGAACGCGGCCCTGGCGCTGCAGGCCTACC
>NZ_JASCOY010000056.1:0-36320 GCF_029960075.1 Pseudomonas sp. PS02290 | reverse complement strand
CTCCTCGCCATGGTATTCATCGCGAATGGTTGAGTAGCCAAGCGACCGGTAGAAGCCCTCGGCCGTGATGGAAGAGGGCACGCGCAACTGACTGACGCCGTTGATGGCGGCGGCTGATTCAACCACCGCCATCAACGCGCGACCGGCGCCTCGGCCTTGGCAGGCGGGGGCGACGAATACGCTGCGGACGGTGGCCTGATCGAGGCTCGCCGTGGCAATGATTTCTTCGCCGTGGGTCGCCACGTACACCTGCCGCTGCGCCAGCAAGCGCAGGATCGCCGACGGGGAAAAACTCAGTTCCACCTGCGCGATGATGGCGGCGGAATAGTCCTGGCGATTGGACTCGCGCAGGGCGGCCACGATAACGCGGCTGATCGCGGTGGCGTCCTTATCCGTTGCCTTGCGGATCGAGCAGTTCATGGGGCTGTGCTCCTTGCGTCCGGGCGCGGCTATCCGAATACCGGGTGAGCAGCGCACGCCGATAATACCCTTTCATTTACTGGCCGCTCTCATGTTGTGGCCCTTGCTGCACTTGCTGATCAAGCAGCATTTGTGTGACCTGCTCAATGTAGTCGAACACCTCAGGCTGGACCGAGTATTGGTACTGCTTGCGACGGTTATTGGACACTTTTCCATCGTTCGTCAGGCACATCATCACGAGGTTGGCCAAATCGCTGCCGCGTACGTCGTAGGCCTCATTTACCGTCCGCACGACCTCGTCGTAGTTTTCGAGAAAGATTGTCTCTTCCCGAAGTTCCACTTCTAACGCCCGCTTCGCCATTTCCAGAGTGAACAGTACGGCTGAAGTGGCATCCCAGAAGCGATAGATCGAGGGATCACCCGTGAATTCGAACGAGTATTGGCCTTGATCGATCCACCGGACATCCCAGAATTCGCGCGCCGGGCGAGAGAAGGCCTGCAGCGTCTCCAGGTAGGCACGCTCTTCACGCTTCATGGCAACAGAGACTGGCAACAGCAAACCATTTTCCAGCGCACCGGTGCGGCACAAGGTGTGGTGGATCAGAAACCGGGACAGACGACCATTGCCGTCCATGAACGGATGAAGAAAGACGAAACCGAACGAGATGATTCCAGCCGCGATGAGGGGATCGATCCGCGAGGGCGCGTGGTTGCCCAAGGCCATTAGCTCCTCCATCAACTCACGACAAAGATCCGGAGCTGGCGGAACATAGGTAACCCCTGCGGCGCCCTGTAGCCCATTCGCCAGATGGTTCTGCTCATGCCGAAACGCGCCCGCCATGTCAAAAGGGTTAGAGATCGTTGCATTCTGGAGATGGACCAGATAGTCCTCGTCCAGTGGAATACCTTCGTGAGCCTGCCGGAGCAGCTGGATAAATTTGCGCGCCTTATCCTCGCTAGGCGACTCTTTCTCAATCGCGAATGAATCCTGCGTCTCGTGAAGGTAAGCCCAGTTGATGGCGCGATCCATCATTCCGGTCGGGAGGCTCTGCATGAAGTGCTGAGCGCGTGCAAGGATGTCGTAGTCGAGAAGTGCGACGATCTCCGGTGTGCGTTCCACGGTCGCGCAATAGGCGAGGGTGCCAATCCCGTTGAACTCTACCCGCCAGCGAGAATTGCGTTCTCCAGGCATTGTCACATACAGAGCTGGATCGAACAGTGGTACAAAAGCACCTCGCACGGGTGAATGCTGAATCAGCTCTTCTCCGGTGAATGCTTCGCGAAGAAAACAGGCTTTGCGCAGGTAAATACCGTTGGGCGCTTTTTCCAACTCCGCTTCCATGCTCGATGCCGTGATTTTCGGCAACGCCTGGGCCAGGATGGCGAGATTGATTCCTTCGTGCTTGAGCGCGAACAGCAAATGCCCCAGCAGGTCATCAGGCTCCGGTGCACTGCCCGCTGGCACCGTCAGCGTTTCACCGATTCGCTTGATCCTTGTGACTGGTTGAGTCTTCGCAGGTCGATTCAAAGGGAAAGCCGACAGGCGCAACGACTCTTGCAGCCTGGCGTAGCCAACAAAATTCATGGTGCGATTCCTTGATTCACAACGATCCCGTGCAGTTTTTCTTCAGTCAACAAAGAAAATCTTCAGTTCGACCAATTATCCTGATTTTTTCTTAACTTGATACCTCCCGTCTTATTCCTATGACCGGACGACCACCCCCGTCTCCCTGAGACTCCTGCTGGCATCCAGAGCCGGGGAAAGCCGGACCTCCCGATTTATCGCGACTGGATTACATGGGGCTGTCCGGCGCCGCAAAACATCCATTGGATAAGATGGCCACCCACCCATCCCGGCTTGGTATGACCCATGAATCCGAGTATTAACCACACGTTGGCCGCCGCCGCGTTGTTCGGTGCCAGCACGTCGCTTGCCAAACTTCTCGCCCTGCGCGGCCCAGGTTCCGCGCGTACAGGGGCGTATTATTCAACCGCGCCATTCCTCGGCGCCGGCATTGCGATCCTCTTTCTCGGCGAACCTGTGTCGGGAGCGTTCTGGGCGGCCGCCGTGCTAATGGGCATTGGCGTATGGCTTCACATCACCGAACGTCACGGACATGAGCATCAGCATCTGCCGATGACCCATGCCCACCGGCATGTTTACGACGAGTACCACCAGCACGAACAGGCGTTCGAGTGGCGCGGGAAGGGCGCACACAGCCATGTACACGGCCATGCTCAGGTGCGTTACAGTCATCCTCACTTTCTGGATATCCATCATCGGCACACCCATTAGCGGCGTTGGATGACGGGATGGCGCACCTGACCGCTGCGGTTACGCCGCCGACAAATGCTCATAAAGAATCGTCGCGCCAACCAGCATCAGCACAACCCCTCCGATGATTTCAGCTCGCTTGCCCACCACCGTGCCCAGCACGCGGCCCAGCATCACGCCGATGGTGACCATCACCGTCGTGGCGACACCAATGGCCGCGGCAGCCACCAGGATATTCACGTTGACGAAGGCCAGGCCAACGCCCACGGCCAGCGCATCGATGCTGGTGGCGAAAGCGGTCACGGCCAATATCAGGAAGGAGTGCTGATTGGGTTTGTCTTCTTCGGCGTCATCATGCTTGAGGCCGTTGTAGATCATGTGCACGCCGAGCACCACCAGCAGGGTGAAGGCGATCCAGTGATCCCAGTTCTTGACGTAGGACGTGGCGGCCTGGCCGATCAGCCACCCGATCAGGGGCGTGATGCCTTCGATGACGCCAAAGATGATGCCGGTGCGCAAGGCTTCTATGAGGCGGGGCTTGTGCAGGCTTGCGCCTTTACCGATGGCCGCTGCGAAAGCGTCCGTGGACATGGCCAAAGCAAGAAGGATGAGGGAAATCGGGTTCACGGTTATGTTCCAGTCGGGCAATGAGTCAACGACGCAGCCACACGCCCGACTTTAGGCATGGATGCATCGTTGGTCTCGCCAACCCGAAGGTGTTCGTGCCACGGCAGGCCGCCGAGAATGTTGACACGAACGCTCTGTGACACGGGGTCCAGAGCAGGCTACTCCCCAACAAGGGCCGCCACTATAACGCGTGAATGTAAAAAAAATGTCGGCGCCTGATGATTTGTTCAGCGAATCAGCACACCGCTCAACCCGCTTCCGACGTGGCGATACAGCCCAGAATTCTCAGATACAGACTCACCGTCGTCCCCGCCCCGGGCGCTGTTTCGATGCGCGCGTCACCGCCCGATTTGATTGCGAAATCTTTTACCTGAGCCAGCCCCAGCCCTGTGCCTTCGCCTGTCGCTTTGGTGGTGAAGAAAGGCTCGAACACCTGGCGCGCGACCTCGGCAGGCATGCCAGGGCCGTTGTCACTGACGCTGACCACAAGGTAGTCGCCCTGTTGCAGCGACAGATCATCCTCCACATGCACCCAGCGGGTGGACACCCGAATCTGGCCGGAACCCTTCAGCGCATCACGGGCATTGCTGAGCAGGTTCATCACGACCGCGTGCAGTTGGGCTTCGACACAGAGGACGCCCCAGCCCCATTCCGCCAGATCGAAGTCAAGGTCGATGCCTTCGCTCATCGAATGGCGCATCAGCGGCTGCGCGGCGTGAAGGCGAGCGGTCACATCGATGCAGATCAGTTCAGGCCCGTCACCGCGCACGCTCGACATCAAATAACTGATGAGCTGCCGGCCTTGCTCAACGGCCTGCAGGCCGGTCTCGGCGAAACGCTCGACGTCCACTGGCCTCCGGGAACGCAGGCGGGTCAACTGAAACGCAGCGCTGACGCTCTGCAGCAGGTTGTTGAAGTCATGGGCAATGCTTGCGGTGAGCATGCCCAGCGAGGAGATGCAGCCGGAATTTTGCAGCAGCGGGGTGACTTCGCTCGGGTTCTGCTCGGCTTGCTGGAATTGATCCTTAAATTGCGCCAGCTGCCGTTCACGTTGTTTGCTCAGCAAGCGGGCTTCCAGCAGCGCCGCGGCTTGCCGGGCCAATGCCTGGAGGGCGAGGGATTGGCGTTCGCTCAGCTGACGGGCGCATGTGTCGATCACACAAACGGTCCCCAACGCGACGCCGCTGTCCGTGACAATCGGCGCGCCTGCGTAGAAACGAATGAAGGGCGGGCCGAGCACCAGAGGGCTGGAAGCGAAGCGAGGGTCGAGGGCCGCGTCTTCGACGACCAGCACTTGCACGGGATCAAGAATCGCATGGCCGCAGAAGGCCAGATCCCGATGGGTTTCCTGCACCCCGAGGCCCACGCAGGCCTTGAACCACTGGCGTTCCCGATCGACCAGCGACACCAGCGCAATGGGCGCGTCGCACAAGGTGGTGGCCAGTAGAACGATGTCGTCGAATGCCTTTTCGTTGGCACTGTCCAGCACGTCCAGGTGTTCGAGCGAGAGGACACGCTCTTCCTCGTTGAAAGGAAATGGGGCGGGATGGTGGGCCATCGATAGTCTGCGCCGGGAAATAAACAATCGCGCATGATGCGCTGTGGCCCGTCGCCCGGCAAGGCCATCGCCCTGTCGATGGTCGGGCCGGGCCGTTAACCTCCTTTTCAAGCACGTTTCGCAGTCGCGCCGTTCCAATATCGAGGCCGCGTGCCTGGGAGTGGCCGTGACTGGCCATGTCGGTTACCGGTGGGTTGACGCGCCGTATCAGGCTGCAGCTGTCTTCAAAACCCCGATGCAACCGATTCGATCATGCCCCTGAACCATTCCTGAGCGGGATTCCCATTGCCACGACGATGCCAGATGAGATGAAACGTGATCTCCGGCAGCGCGACCGGCGGCGGGAACAGGACCAGTTTCCCTCCCGTCGGCGAGCTGAGGGCGATGCGTTTCAGGACGGTGGCAGTCATGCGGGAAGAGGCGATGATCGCCGGCACCGCGAACATCTGCGGCAGCGTCAGTGCCAGGGTGCGTTGCTTGCCCAACTGAGCCAACGCCTGATCCACCAAACCGTGTCGATCACCCTCGGGCGAGACCAGTACATGGGGCAGCGAGAGGTAAGTGTCCATGTCCATGCCGCGCAGGGCTGCCGGATGGCCATGGGCGACGAGGGTGACGAAAGCGTCACGCAGAATCGGTCGCGTGAAAATGCGACCGTCTTGATGGCTGGGCAATACACCGATTGCCGCATCAATCACTCCCGCATCCAGCATGTCCACGGCATGGTCGCGGTCATTGACTGCGTGAACGTTGATCGACAGGTGTGGCGCGTGTTCGCTCAAGGTCTGCAGCAGCGTGGGGAGCAGCACGAAGGCGGGATAGTCCGACAAGCCAAGGTTCATTGTGAGCACGGCATCGGCCGGGACAAAGTCAGGCATTTTCACCAGGGCGGCTTTTATCTGGCTCAGCGCCTCGGCGACAGGTTGGGCCAACTCACGGGCACGGGGCGTTGGAAGGAGGCCGTCAGGGCTGCGCAAAAAAAGCGGATCGCCCAACAGCGTGCGCAAGCGCGAAAGCGCGGCACTCATGGCCGGTTGGCTGACGCCGACCTGAGTCGCGGCGCGCGTGACGTTGCGCTCGTTCATCAGGGCATTGAATGCGGCAAGCAGGTTCAGATCGATGCCATGAAAATCCATAAATCAAATAAACCTATATACGAGCCATTTGTTATACGGATGGTAGCCCTGCGCTCACACTCTCGCCATACCCCACGATGAGAGCCATCCTATGTCCACCGCAGAACTTGCCACCCGCCTTCAAACCGAACGGCAGGCCGTTGAGACCCTCTACCGCGCGTTCAGCGAGAACAATCCCGACCTCGTCGACAGCGTGCTGGCTGCCGACTGGGATGACATCCCCCTGGCACCCGGGCAAGGCCCAGGTCCCGAGGGCATCAAACCGATTATCCGCAGCCTCGCCGACGCTTTTCCGGATGTGCGCATCGTCATCCACGACATGGTTCAGGCCCCTGGTCAGGTCGCCGTACGGGCTGAAATAACCGGCACCCACCTCGGCGAGCTGTTTGGCATCGCCGCCACGGGCAAACAGGTGAGCTTCCGTTTGCATGAGTTTCACGCACTGGAGAACGGGCGGGTCGTTACCACGTGGCACATGGAGGACTGGTTTGGTCTGTTCCTGCAGCTCGGTCAATTCCCTCAAGCCTGAACAACGAAGAGAAAGCCATCATGAAAACAGCGTCCATTTCTGTATTCGGCGGCCCTGAGGTCGTCACGCTGCACAACCTCGATCTGAGCAAGCCAGGCGTTGACGAGGTCCTTGTGGGCGTCGAGGCCGCCAGCGTCAACCCGCTGGATCTGAAGATCATGGCCGGGTACATGCAGCCGGTCTTTCCCGTTGAGCTGCCATACACCCCGGGCACCGATTTCAGCGGCATCGTCAGCAGCGTCGGTGGACAGGTGACCCACCTGAAACCCGGTGATCGCGTGTTCGGCCGCAGCACCCCCACTGCGGGTGGCGCCTTTGCCCGGCAGCTGATAATCGCTGCCACCGAGCTTTGTCTGATTCCGGCTTCCATGAGTTTCGAGCAGGCGGCGGCGCTGCCGACGACCTTCGGCACCGCGCAGCAGGCGTTGTTTGAGGTGGGGCACTTGAAGCCCAGCCAACGCGTCTTGATACATGGGGCAGCGGGTGGTGTGGGCAGCATGGCGGTGCAGCTGGCGCATCTGGCAGGCGCGTATGTCATCGCCACGGCTTCGGCGCGCAACATCGAGCGGGTGAAAAGCCTCGGTGCGGACGAGGCGATTGATTACCGCTCCGAGGATTTCACCACCCTGCGTGACATCGACCTGGTGCTCGACACGGTCGGCGGCCCGACCCTGGAAAGCTCCTGGTCGGTACTCGGCAAGGGTGGACGGATTGCGACCCTCGTGGAGTTCGACATCGAATCCCGTGAAGACCATCCCGGGGAAGCCGTGTTCTTTGCCAGCGCCACGCCGTATCTCCCGGAGGCGGTGCGGCAGTTCAGTGCAGGGCAATTGCAGGTTGTGACCGACTCGATCTTCACCCTGGAAGAGACCCGCGCCGCCCTGGAGAAAGTCGCCACCGGGCATGCCTGCGGTAAGGTCATTATCCGTACGGCCCATTGATTCAGTGGCGGCATCCATGTCACGACACGCCAATGGCTCATAGGCTTGGTGCTCGCGGGCACGCGCAGCCAAAGCATGGGGTCATGAAATCGAAGGCTGTAGACGGGAGTGGCGGCTGGATGGTTGCAGCTACACCGATGCGGATCTTGAAGTCCTATAACGAGTGGGTTGATGCGGGTCACCGGCTCTAAGCGTTGAACGAGGGGAACGCGCATGAGCCGTTCCCCTCGTCGCACCCCGCCTGTTAGCCGAGGGCAGCCTCGCTGGCCGTGCCCACGAGGGTTACTTCCTGCGCCTGCGCAAAGATCATGTCGGAGTTGCCCAAGTCCTGTGTCCAATCGCCTTTGAGGGCGATCTCGAACCGATGGCCCTGCGCGTCCGCTTCCACGTCCTTGAGGTAGGTGCGGTCCAGGTCGTGGTTATAGACCAGCTTCAGCGTATCCCCGGTGCCGTCCCCGAAACCCGTGTAACCCAACGCCGACACGTCGATCTTGTCGTTGTTGTTGGCGAACCGGACAATCAGGTCCACGAAGCTCTGGCTGTCGGTGCGATAGCTGTCGCTGGCTGCCGTGTAGCGGAACACGTCAGCGTCATTGATGCCATTACGGCCGTAGACTGAAAGGTTCGGGTCGTCGCCGCCGCTCAGCAGGTCGGCACCCGCGCCCCCGGTGATCACGTCCGAGCCTCTGCCGCCATCGATGCGGTCGTTACCGGCCAGGCCGTAGATGACCTCCGACATGGCACTCCCCGTGATCACGTCCTTGCCAGCCGTTCCTTCGACGGTGGGGGCCGTGAACACCAGATTGTTGCTGTTCAACTGCCCCGTCAGGTTGCCTTCGAGCGCCAGTTCAAAGCGCTGCCCGTCGACATTGGCATCGAAACTTTTCAGGTACGTGCGGGTGCCGTCAGCGTTGGCCTGGATGGCCAGCGTGCCATTGTGGCCGTCGCCAATGCCGGTGAAACCCAACGCAATCAGGTCTACGCGGTCCTGGGAGGCGTCGAAGTCCAGAATCCGGTCGCTGCCGGTTTCCGTAGCGGTGCGGTAGCTGTCGCTGATCTGGCTGAAGCGGAAAATGTCTGCGCCGGTTCCGCCTGTCAGTACGTCACGGCCACCGGCGCCTTGCAGCACGTCGTCACCGCCCAGGCCGCGGATGATCTCTGCCGTGTCGTTGCCAATCAGGTGATTGGCCTCGCTGGAGCCGTCCACGTGGTATTGGCCGTCATGGCTGCCAAAGGTGGTGTCCAGGCTGCCATCGGCGTTCAGTCGAGTGATCACGTCGCCGGCGATAAGGATCTTGCCATCGGGCTGAACGATAGCCGAGTGGGCATAGGCGGAGTCCCCTTGGGGCACCTGAAGGGTGAGCTTGCCATCACCGCTGAAGGAGGTGTCGAAGGAACCGTCCGCATTCAGCCGCAGCACGTTGAAGGCGGTACTGTCATGACTCTCGCCGGCAATGATGATCTTGCCATCGGCTTGCACGGTCATCGCGGCGCGGTAGTCCAGCCCCAGGGCGGTATCGAAGTACACCACGCCGTCCACGCCAAACGCGGTATCCACGTTGCCGTCGGCTGCAAGTCGCTGAACGGCATACACCGGATCGCCCGGGTCGTGGGGTCCCTCGGAGCCCACGTACAGCCAGCTGCCGAGTAAGACGCTGCCGTCGGGCTGCACAACGGTGGCGATATTGCCGGTGCCGTAATAGCCGGTCGGGTTGAGGACGAGTGTGCCGTCGACACCGAAGTTTTCCGCCGGCGTACCGCTGCTGTCCAGCTTGAAGACAACTGCTTGCGAGGTGCCGCGAGCGCTGACGTACACCGAACCATCGGCTGTGGCGTAAATCGCCATTCCATCGGTGCTAATCGGTACATCGAGGGCTGCGGCGCCGCCTTTGCCGAACGTGGTGTCCAAGGTGCCATCGAGGTTGAAGCGTTCGACTTTCAAACCGCCAAGCCCAGGCTGCGCCGACAGGACTTTACCGTCGGCCTGCACGGCCATGACGTAGTAAGCCTCATCTTCCGGATCCAGGCTGGCGGGCACGAGGGCAATCCCGTCCTGGCTGAAACTGCTGTCCAGGCTGCCGTCGCTGTTCAGGCGCACCGACGTGAAGCTGCCGCGTGTTCCGTAGCTTTCATCGCCCGGCGAGCCTGGATAACCAATGGCGGTCTGGAAGCTTTCGCCGCCGACGAGGATCTTGCCGTCCGGCTGAAGAATGATGCTCCAGGTTTGATCGGCCCCCGTGGAGGGGTCCACTTGCACGGTGCCCGGGCCGGTTCGTACGGTGTAATCGATGGTGGGCTTGCTGTCTGTTGAAGCCATGACATTGTCCTTTTGACATGGAGCTTGATGGGATTTGAAGGCGTCGTGGGAGTGACGCTCAGGGGTTGACCGTGTGGGTGTCAATAAATGCGAACGAGGTTCCCTGTCGGCAAAAAAACATCAGGCTTCGCGAGAGTGGATGGCTCAACAGCCTTGGGCTTCGCTCGGTCCACGTCTCGAGCGCATGACGCGATGGGCCGCTCACCCTGTTCACATTGCTTAAATATTGCTGTGACACAGTTTCATGTCGCTTGATCAAGCATCCAGCAGGAACGGACAGCTGACCCAGGGATTTCGGGCGGTTGGCCGGTTCTGTCAAAGGACTCATGAAATGAATGTCACTGTCTTAAGCGCAGGATACGCAGGACTTACCCAGGCTCGATGCCGCCGCTGGGCGATAGCCCAATGACGGTACTGATCACCGGGGTGGCGGGGTTCATCGGCTTTCACATGGCCAGAACGTTGTGCAGCCAGGGCGTTCAAGTGGTGGGCATCGACAACCTGAACGATTACTACAGCGTCGATCTCAAGCGTGCCCGACTGGCGCAGCTGGAAAATTACCCCTCCTTTCAGTTTCAGCAAATCGACATCGTCGACCCACACGCGTTGCTCGGGCTGTTCAGCGCGTCCGGGTTCAGCGAGGTCATTCATCTGGCGGCCCAGGCCGGTGTCCGGTATTCCATCGACCACCCGGGCGTGTACGCCGATTCCAACCTGGTCGGGTTTCTCAATGTCCTTGAAGCCTGCCGGGCACACCCCGTAAAGCACCTTGTTTACGCGTCGAGCAGCTCGGTGTACGGCGCCAATACCAAGATGCCGTTTGCGGTGGAAGACGCCGTTGAGCAACCCGTGTCTCTGTACGCCGCGACCAAGCGCGCCAACGAGCTCATGGCGTACAGCTATTCGCATCTGTACCGGATTCCGGCGACGGGCCTGCGGTTTTTCACCGTGTACGGCCCTTGGGGACGGCCGGACATGGCGCTGTTCAAATTTACCCGGGCCATCCTCAAAGGCGACCCCATCGATATCTACAACGACGGCGAGATGGCGCGGGATTTCACCTACGTGGACGACATCATCGAGTCGATGACCCGGCTGTTGCCCCGACCACCGCCACTCATGGAAAGGGGCGCGCCGTGTCAGCTTTTCAATATCGGGCGAGGTGCGCCGGTGAAGCTGCTCGACTTTATCCAGTGCCTGGAGGCGGCGCTGGGGATTCAGGCCAGGCGCAACTATCTGCCGCTTCAGCCGGGCGACGTGCTGCAAACCTGGGCGGATGTCTCCGGGCTGGCGAAATGGATCGACTTCAGTCCGCAGGTCGGGCTTGAGCAGGGCGTGGCTGAATTCGTGCGCTGGTACGGCGACTTCTATTCCTGCGACCAGAGCAAACAGGCCAGACAATCAAAACAAGAGGCGCGGTGGGCGTGATGAGTGAATCGGTGTTTGTGTCGGTATTGATCCCGGCAAAAAACGAAGCGCAAAACCTGCCTTCGTTGCTCAATGAAGTACGCAGCGCGCTGGCCGGGGAGCGCTACGAGGTGTTGGTGGTCGACGACGGCAGCACCGATGACACGCTGCGTGTGCTGCAGCAGATCAAGGCCGAAGGGTATGAGCCCCTGCGAATCCTGCACCACGGGGTTTCCCTCGGACAGAGCACCTCGATCTGGCATGCCGCCCAGGCCGCGCGCGGTGAGTGGCTGGCGACGCTGGACGGTGATGGCCAGAACGACCCCGCCGACTTGCCCGGCATGCTGGCGCTGGTGCGCAATGCCGGGCAGGGCACCGACCTCAACCAGGGCCAGCCGGTGAGGTTGGTGGCGGGGCATCGGGTCAACCGGCGAGACACCGCAAGCAAGCGCTGGGCGTCCCGCTTCGCCAATGCTTTGCGCAGCCGCCTGCTCAAGGACGCCACGCCTGATACGGGCTGCGGGCTGAAGCTGATCCAGCGAGCGGCGTTTCTGCAACTGCCATATTTCGATCACATGCACCGCTTCATTCCCGCGCTGATCCAGCGCCATCACGGCCGAATGATCGTTCATCCGGTTCACCATCGTCATCGTCAGGCCGGCGCTTCCAACTACGGCAATCTGGACCGTGCGCTTGTGGGCATCCTCGACCTGTTCGGGGTCTGGTGGCTGGTGCGCCGCACGCGACTCAACACCCGGCCCGAGGAGATGAACGGATGAATTTCACCCGCGAAACGCTCTGGCTCACGGTCGGATTTCTCGGTCAGGCGGTCTTCACCGGCCGTTTCGTCTTGCAATGGCTGTACAGCGAAATCAAGAAACGCAGCGTGATTCCGGTGGGCTTCTGGTACCTGAGCATGCTCGGCAGCGCGTTGTTGCTGCTCTACGCCATCTACCGCGAAGACCCGGTGTTCATCATCGGTCAGTCATTTGGCTTTGTGGTTTACCTGCGCAACCTGCAGCTGATTGCCAAACACAAAGACCTTAAGGAATAGCCGGTGGGACGTGTTCAATCTCCCGCGTTGCAGTGCCTGGCGCTGGTGGCGCTTGCGGTGATTCTGGTCGGCGCCGGCTTTGGTATCCGGCAGCCGCTCAATGTCGACGAAGAACGGTTTCTGGGCGTCGCGCTGGAAATGCTGCACAGCGGCAGTTGGCTGATCCCCCATCGGGCCGGTGAAATCTACGGCGACAAACCACCCTTGTTCATGTGGACGGTCGCGGTGTTCACCTGGCTGACCGGTTCGCCGTCGCTGGCCCTTTTCATCCCGGGCCTGCTCTCGGCGGGAACGGCCACCGCGGTGTTGTACGACCTGGGCCGGCGCCTGTGGTGCCGCAGGGTGGGTCGCATCGCCGCGCTGCTGTTTCTGGCGACTTACCAGACCTACAGCATTCTGCGCACCGGCCAGATCGACAGCTTCCTGTGCCTGTGGGTCGCGCTCGGCTTCTACGGCATGGTCCGTCATCTGCTGCTGGGACCGGCGTGGGGCTGGTTCTACGTCGCGTGTCTGGCCATGGGCCTGGGCATCATCAGCAAAGGGGTGGGTTTTCTGCCGGCATTGATGCTGGTGCCCTACGTCTATGCCGTCCGAAAGGGCTGGCCGGGTGTGACCGTCATGCCGGGGCAGGGGCTTCGCTGGGCGGCCGGTTTTCTGGTGGTGCTGGCGGGATGTGCGGTCTGGCTTGCCCCGCTGCTCGCCACCGTCTGGCTCAAGGGTGGCGTTGACGAAGTGGCGTACCTGAAGGAAATCCTGTTTCACCAGACCGGTGGCCGCTACGCGTCGGCCTGGGATCACCGCGAACCGTTCTGGTATTTCCTGACCGTCATTCTCCAGTACTGGCTGCCGCTGGTGCTGGCGTTGCCGTGGCTGGTGCCCGCCTGGCGTCGCCAATTGCGAAAGCACGACGCCCGGATCTTGTTGTTGCTGGGCTGGGTGGTCCTGGTGGTGCTGTTTTTCTGCCTGAGCACCGGCAAGCGCAAAATCTATATCTTCCCTGCGCTACCCGGCCTGGTGCTGGCCGCCGCGCCGCTGATTCCGTGGCTGCTTCGCCGCTGGTTTGGCAATCGTCCGAAGGCCCGCGCTGTGTTTGGCGTGGCGGTGGTGGCATGGTTTTGCCTGTGGTTCGGCCGTGGCTTCGTCGAACCGTTCACCGACGGCCCCAACCCCCACAAGGTGCTGATGAGCGAAGCTTCCCGGCTGACCGACGGCGCTGAACTGGTGCTGGTCGGCTGGCGGGAAGGGCACTGGCTGTTCGCCCGCCAGCCGGTGGTGCATTTCGGGTTTGCCGATCAATCCGCCGTCGAACACGCCGCGCTCTGGTTGCGCACCCATCCATCCGCCTTTGCCCTGGTGCCCGCCGCCGAACTGGAGCGCTGCTTCGTGGCCGACAAGGCTCGCCAGTTGGGATCAACGTCGAGGGCCGAGTGGTTGATCGTCGGCGCCGACGCGGACAATGGTCGTTGTCAGCCGCCGGCGCCCGTGCGCGCTTATCGCTTCTCGTGGGGTTCTGACGCGCTGTAGGCCCGTGGCGCGCACGGGCCCTTGGTTAGAATCGGCAGCTCGGCGTCTCTACGGATCATTCACCGCCGTTCAAAACACCCCTTGAGATCCTCAATCAAGCCTGGCCCGGTCGGCACCCAGCCCAATCGCGCCCGGGTTTTGCTGCTGTTGCTCGACATATCCCGTCCCACAAAGCTCGACAGCCAGCCGAACTGCGCCATCGCCTCGTCGGCTGGCACTGAAACAACGGGCAGTCCCAGGCCTTCACCCAGGGCTTCGGCGATGAGGTGGAAGGGGATGTGGCTTTCGGCGGTTGCATGATAGCGAGCGCCGGGTTGGTGTTTTTCCAGCGCGAGTCGGTACAGCTGGGCTGTGTCTGAAATGTGCGCGGCGGACCAGTGATTCATGCCTGCGTCGACATATGCGGAGACGCCGGTCCCCCGCGCGTGCTTGATGAGTTCGGTGACCAGACCCTGTTTGACCGTGTCGTGGATCTGCGACAGACGCATCACCACCACGTTGAGGCCGCGTTGCAACAGCGCCTCTGCTGCCCGTTCCGAGGCGGCGCGGGGATTGGGATGCTCGGCATTGAAATGATCCTCATCGGCAGGCTCGCCCGGTGCCGACGAGCCCATCGGTGTGGCCGAAGTGATCACTAACGGGCGCTGCGAGCCGTTCAGCGCTTCGCCCAGTGCGGCGATGGCCCGCGCATCTTTCTGGCAGTTGTCGACGAAGTGGGCGAAGTCGTGATCGAACGCGGTGTGAATGACCGCATCGCACTGCTCGGCGCCGAGTCTGAGGCTGGCGAGGTCTTCGAGGGTGCCGTGATGGGGCTCGGCGCCGATGGCGCGCAATGCGTCGGTGCCCGCTTGAGAACGGGTCATGCCCAGCACCTGGTGACCCGCGGCCAGTAGTTCCCGGGCGACGTGGGAGCCGATAAAACCTGTGGAGCCGGTAAGAAATACGCGCATTGCAGAAAACTCCTTTTGCTGAAGCGGGCAGGATGCGCGTAACGTTTATCCGCCTAAAAGACGTGACGTTATCAGGGTATAAAAACCAACAGGATCACCATGGCCAACCCGTCTGTTCATTTGCTGGGCACGTATCTGAAGGATTGCCGGGCGCGCCTGGACCCGGCCAGTTTCGGCTTTTCCGGCCGACGACGCACACCGGGTCTGCGCCGGGAAGAAGTCGCGCAGCGCGCCAATATCAGTGCGACCTGGTACACGTGGCTGGAGCAGGGGCGCGGCGGGGCACCCTCGGCGCAGGTGCTGAACCGGATTGCGGAAAGTCTGCTGATGACCGAACCCGAGCGCGAGCACCTGTTCATGCTCGCTTTCGGCCATCCGCCGGAAGTGGTCTACAGCGCGCCCGACGGGGTGACGCCGCGACTGCAACGGGTCCTCGACACCCTTGCGTTCAGCCCGGCGTTTATCAAAACGGCAACATGGGACGTGCTGGCCTGGAACACCGCAGCGGCGGCGGTCTTCACCGATTACAGCCTGCTGCCGGTGGGGCAACGCAACATCTTGCGCCTGATGTTTTGCAACCCGCGCGCCCAGGCCCGGCAGGCTGACTGGAACGCGGTGGCACGTTTCATCGTCGCGGCCTTTAGGGCGGATGCGACCCGGGCCGGCGCGGCGTCCGAGGTCAGCCGGCTGGCGGAAGAACTGTGCACCCTGAGCCCGGAATTCGCGGTGCTGTGGCGAGACAACGACGTGCGGCTACAGGGCGAGGGCACCAAACGCCTGCGCCACGACCCCCATGGCATCATTGAGCTGGAATACTCGAACTTTGCGGTGGACGGGCGACTGGATCTGTCGATGATCGTCTATAACCCGGTCACCGCCGCCGACGCCGATCGCGTACGGGCGGTGATCGAAGACCATTCCCGGCTGAAACCGGAGCTTTCTGTGGGACCGGCTTTAGCCGGGAAGGCGTCGGTAATCACACTGCAAAATTGATGGCGTACGCGCTGGCGTCTTCCCGGCTGAAGCCGGTCCTACCAGGGGTAGGCGGCGCATCGCAAATGGAGGGTGTTCAAACCGCCTCGGAAGGGCGGACCGCTTCAGGGGTGGATTCGGTCGTGGCTTCAGCATTGGCCTCAGCCAGCTTCAACCGGTCGGCCTTGCTGACGTAGGTGTCTTTGTTCTTCGGCGCCAGTTTGGCACTCGCCTTTTTTGCGTTGGCTCTGAGGATCTGGTTAAGTTTCTTGCGACGGTTCATGCCTGGTTACCCGGTGTGCAGATGCTGGACGGTGAAAAGGCAGGCAGTGAATCAGATCGCCGCTCAATCTGCCACACGCGTCTGCCACTATTGCCCCAATCGGGGACAAGGCGTAAGTGCATACCGACCCTTTCCTTTAAAGAAGAAACCGCAGAGAACCACGATGGATCTTGAAGACAGCTCATACCTGACAACCGTAGCGGCACTGGAAGCGGTGTATGGCCCGATCGCGCCGCCGTCTCTGGTCAAAGAAGTTGACCACATTCACCCGGTTTACCGGCCGTTCATCGAAGCGGCGTCCTTTGTGATCCTCGCCTCGTCGGGCGCAGGCGGCCTGGATGCCTCGCCGCGGGGAGATCAGCCAGGCTTCGTGCACATCGAAGACAGCCAGACGCTGTATCTGCCAGACCGACGCGGCAACAACCGCATCGACACCCTGCGCAATATCATCGAAGACCCGCGAGTCGCGCTGCTGTTTCTCGTACCGGGCGTGGGCGAAACCCTGCGCGTCAACGGCACGGCGCAGATCTCCATCGCGCCCGACCTGCTGGAGCGTTTTGCCGTGGACGGAAAGCCGCCAAAATCGGTGCTGCGAATCACCGTCACCAGCGTGTATTTCCAGTGCAGCCGGGCGGTGATCAGGGCAGGGCTGTGGGATGCGTCCAAACAGGTGCCGCGCAGCGCGCTGCCGACAGCGGGTCAGATTCTCAAGGAGGTTTCGAAGGCAGCCATCGACGGCGAGGCCTACGACAAGGCGCTGCCAGGCCGGATCGCCGACACGCTTTATTAGGCCATTCGTTCCGTGCAAGGGGCAGCCGTGGGACTCGCCCGGGGATGGCTCGCCGACGCGTTGCGCCTTACCATTGATGCCCGTCTACGATCAAAGCGACGACATGCCGTGAACATCAACTTCGACCTCAATGACCTTCAGGCTTTTCGTGCGGTGGTTGAAAAGCAGGGCTTTCGCCGGGCGGCCGAGTCCATCCGCATCACCCAGTCGGCGCTGAGCCGCCGCATCGAAAAGCTTGAGTCCGCCTTGGGGGTCAAGCTGTTTGAGCGGACCACGCGAAAGGTCTCGTTGACCAACGTCGGGCGAGCGTTTCTGCCCCAGGTCGAACGTCTCCTGGACGATCTGGATCTGGCGCTGCTCAGCATCGGCGACGGCGGCGCCAACCGCAGGGGCACGCTGACCGTGGCCTGCGTACCGTCTGCGGCCTACTATTTTCTGCCCCATGCGATCCGTAGCTTTCACGGGCAGTACCCGCTGATCAACATCAGGCTGATCGACGTTTCGGCCAACGAAGTCAGTGCAGCGGTGGCGTCAGGGGAAGCCGATTTCGGGGTGAGTTTCACCGGCAACCTGGCACCGGAAATCGAGTTCAGTCCGCTGCTCGAAGAGCACTACGTGATTGCCTGCCGCCGCGACCATCCGCTGGCCGTCCTCGACACCGTCACCTGGACCCAGGCGTGCGAACACGACTGCATTACGCTGGATAAATCTTCGGGCAATCGTCTGGTGCTGGATCGCGCGCTTTCCGGTTTTCAGCCGGGCAGGAACAGCGTCTGCGAAGCACGCCACGTGACGACGGTGCTTGGCCTGGTCGAGGCGGGGCTGGGCATTGCGGTGGTGCCGTCCATTGCGATGCCGATCTCTGCCCACCCGATCCTGGCCAAAGTGCGGCTGGTGGAGCCGGAGGTGATCAGGCAGATGGGCGTGCTGAAACGCCGCGGACGCACATTGACGCCCGCGGCACTGGAGCTGGAGCAGCGGATTCGCGCGCTGCCCGGGACGTTACCGCGGGACTGAGTCCAGGCCGGTCTCGCGAATGCTCGCCTGGGCGTCGGGGGATGACAAAAACTTCAGCAGCTCCTTCGCTTCAACGGGGTGATCGGCATTTTTCGGAATCCCGGCGGCATAGCGGGTCACCGATTGCACGTCTTCCGGAATCTTGCCGACAAAGGTCACGCCCGGGATCGGCAACAACTCGGCGACCTGCTGGAAGCCCAGCTGGTAGTCACCCTTGGCCACAACGGAGGCCACCGGAATGCGCTCGATCATCTTGCTTTTGGGCGCCAGCTGCGGCTGAACGCCGAGCTTCTTGAACAGCTCTTTCTCGATGTAGACGCCGCTTGCGCTGTCTGAATAGGCCACTGACTTGGCCGCCAGCAGGGTGTCTTTCAGTTCAGCATCGGTGCCGATGGCAGGTTTGTCGGCGCCGGCCTTCACTACCATGCCGATGCGCGAGTCCGCCAGTTCCACACGCGAGGCGGCGTCGACCTTGCCCTGCTTGATCAAATCATCCAGTGCGTAACCCACCATGATCACCACATCAGCATGCTCGCCGCGACTCAACCGGTTGGGGATGGCTTCTGCCGCTTTGCCCATCGACGGGCCGAGCACCGTTTTCAGCGTGTTGCCGCTGTGCTCTGCGTATTGCGGTCCCAAGTGTTGATAGGCGGCAGTGAAGCCGCCCGAGGTCATGACGGTCAGCGCTTCGGCGTAGGCTAGGTTGCCGTAGGCGCAGCTGGTCAGCGCCAAAACGCAGAGGGGTTTTAGTAAAGAGTTCATGACAGGGTCCTTCAAGCAGTGGCAAGTGACTGAGTGGCGAGACGGCGGTACAGCACCAGCGTCGCGGTAAAGGCGCACAGGGCGGCGAAGATCATCCAGTAGGCCGGCGCGGCCTTGTCGCCGGTCAGGTGAATGAGCCAGGTCGAGACAGCCGGCGTGAAGCCGCCGAAAATTGCTGTCGCCAGGCTGTAGGCGAGGGAGAAACCGGCCACGCGCACCTCCACAGGCATCATTTCCGTGAGCGCGGGAATCATCGCGCCGTTGTAAATGCCGTAGAGAAACGAGAACCACAGCAGCACTTCGAGCATGTGGGCAAAGGTCGGCGCCTGGGCCAGGAATGACAGCGCGGGATAGGCCGTCAGCAGCGTCAGCAGCGACATCGCCAGCAGCAGCGGCTTTCGCCCCATGCGATCACTCAGGGCGCCGCCGATGGGCAGCCAAAAGAAGTTCGACACCCCCACCAGCAGCGTCACGATCAGCGCATCACTGGTACTGAGCTGCAGCACCGAGCGGCCGAAGGTCGGTGCGTAAACGGTGATCATGTAAAAGGCGGTGGTGGTCATCGCCACCATCAGCATCCCGAGGATGACCACACTGGCGTTGCCGAGGAGGGTTGCGAACACTTCCTTCATCGTCGGGCGGTGTTTGCGCGTGGTGAACTCCGCGGTTTCTTCAAGGCTGCGGCGCAGCAGGAAAATGAACGGGATGATCAGGCAGCCGACGGCAAACGGAATGCGCCAGCCCCATGCCGACAGCTCGGTCGGGGCAAGCCATTGATTGAGGCCGTAACCCAGGGCGGCGGCGACAACGATGGCCACTTGTTGGCTAGCCGATTGCCAACTGGCGTAGAAACCTTTGCGCCCCGGCGTTGCCATTTCGGCGAGGTAGACGGACACGCCGCCCATCTCTGCACCTGCGGAGAATCCCTGCAGCAGCCGTCCGAGCAAGACCAGCGCCGGTGCCCACAGGCCGATCGTGGCGTAACCCGGCACCAGGACAATCAGCAAGGTGCCACTGGCCATGATCGCCAGGGTCACGATCAGACCGCGACGGCGGCCGACATCGTCGATGTACGCGCCCAGCAGCACGGCGCCCAGCGGCCGCATCAAGAACCCTGCACCGAAGACAGCGAACGTCATCATCAACGAGGCGAACTCGTTGCTGGCGGGAAAGAAAGCGGAGGCGATCTGGGTGGCGTAGAAGCCGAAGAGGAAGAAGTCGAACTGTTCAAGAAAGTTTCCGGAGGTGACCCGGAAGACCATTCCTGCCCTGGACTTCCCGGAGGAGGTCTGGCTTGGCGGTTGATGCATGTTGTTCTCCAGCGTTTTTTTTGAGTTTGTAAGCGCTTGTAACTGGAGATTCTGTGGCAATTTTCAGACGACGATAATCGTTATTTTTTCATCCTTTGATGCATGGATCGGATCAATTGCGAGGCCGTGGCGGGTGCTCACAGGCTGGATAGGCGTCGGCAGCCGTGGTCTACGGCCGCCGACCGGAATCGTCAGCGGGACTGTGTACCTTTGAGCATCAGCTCTTGAACATCCGGCTGAACCTGATTCACCGCGCCCAGGTATTCAATCAGCTCGGCTGCCCGACTGCCGCGCAATCCTGCGGTGGTCAGGGACTTGTCGCGCACATAGGTGTAGAGCCCGGAGACGGCGAACGCCTTGAGCTGGGCGATGTGCTTCGATTGTTCAGGCAGGGTGTTCTGGAACACGTCGCTCTGAAAAAAACGCCGACGCGCCAGTGGCGACTTGAACGCGATTTCCAGCACAGCCAGTTCGGCGCGGGCCGGGTTGGCAAAGTGCGCGACATTGGGCGCAGGTGGGTGCTGGCCATCGTTCTCGAAGGGTTCGCAGAGGTGCAGACAGACTTTCACCACTTCATCGGACGCTGCCAGCAGCGGTCCCAGATCTGACTTCAGGTACGCGTGCAGCTGCGCCAGGGTTTCCCGCGGGCTGAAGTGGATGTGAATACGGTCGAAGGTGTCGGTGCCGTTGAACCGCTCATCCGCCAGCGAATTGGTCAGCGTCAGCGAGCCTTGGGGCAGGGCGTAGGCCAGGGTTTCGTCGAACATGTTCTGCTCGTCCGAAAACAAAATCGGGCTGGCCTCCTGAAACTGCTTCTGGTCCGCAGCGGACTCGAAACCGATCTCCACCCCACCGTCCAGTTCGTAATCCTGAATCTCGCTGATGCCATCGGCGAGTGGCCAGAGGTGAGCATCCTGCTGCCGGGAAAAGTGGTGCTGGATGTACAAGCCCAAGCCCGGAAGCCGCGAGCACAGCGGGCCGTGGACGTCGCGCCAGTAATGGGCGAATACGTCATGGGGCACGCGCTCACGTCGTTTGACGGTGGTGTAGCTGTTGATCTCGATCATGGGGCACCTGTCAGTCGGGAAATGTTCAGTCGTAGTGATCGGATGCAGGTGCCGCTGCAGGGTTCAACGTTTTTACCGGACGTCGTCGGCAGGCCTACTCGGAAGCGACCTGCGTCACGCGAATGTCCGTCAGCTCGAGCTGGCCGGCCTGTTCGATAATTTCATCCGGCAGCGCGTCTGCGTTGGGCATCATCAGGCTGTTTTCGCTGTCGCCGAAATGCAGCTCAAGCAGGTGCATCGCCGCGTCGCTCGCTGACAGTTTCGGCTGATTCAGGTCGAAGCGATGATTGCGGGGTTCAGCGTTGAAGCGGTAGTCGACTGAATAGATGGGCATGCATGGCTCCATAGATGAGAAACGCTGGTCGGGTTACTTGCCGTTTTGTTTGTGCCTGACGTACATCACCGCCGTGCCACTGGACGCGGGTCTGGCTTGCAGCTCGAACGCCTGCGGGTAGCCCTTGATCAGGTCGCTGAGCTTTTTGTAGCCATGGGTGCGCGGGTCGAATTCCGGTCGCAGCTTGGTGATGTTGGTGCCGAGGGCGCCGAGCTGCACCCAGCCATCTTCGTCGGCGATGTCGTCGAGGATTTTCGCGATGAAGCTGATGGGCGCTTTGGGCCGTTTTGCCGTCTCGGTCGCTGCGGGTTTGGCCATTTCTGACTGCGCGGGAGCGTCGAGCGTTTGCTCTGCGCTGCCGGCGGCAATCACCTCTTCGCGGAGCAGTTCGATGTAGATGAATTTGTCGCAGGCCGCCACGAACGGTCGCGGCGTCTTCTCTTCTCCGAAGCCGATCACGGTCAGGCCCTCTTCGCGCAGTCGCGAGGCCAGGCGGGTGAAATCGCTGTCGCTGGAGACCAGGCAGAAGCCATCGAAGCGGCGCGTGTACAGCAGGTCCATGGCGTCGATGATCAGCGAGCTGTCGGTGGCGTTCTTGCCTTTGGTGTAGGCGAACTGCTGAATGGGCTGGATCGAGTGGTCGAGCAGGACCTTTTTCCAGCCGCCGAGCTGCGGCCCGGTCCAGTCGCCATAGATGCGCTTGACGCTGGCGACGCCGTATTTGGCGATTTCTTCGAACAGGCCTTCGACGATGGCGGCGGGGGCGTTGTCTGCATCGATCAGAACGGCGAGGTGTTTTTGAGCGTGGCTGGAGGGGTTCGTGGCCATGGATCTTCCTTGGCAGGGGAAAGCCACACCATACCTGCAAATCCTCATCGCAAACAGGCAACCCATTCTGTCTGCTGCGGCTCGGTTGTTCATTCATCGAGCCGCTGGCGACGTCGGACTAGTCCGGCACGGGCGTGGGCAAGTCTGTGCCGCTGTGCCAGGCGTGGAGGTTGGCCATGACCAAATCGGACATCGCCTGCCGGGTGTCCCACGTGGCGCTGGCCATGTGCGGGGTGAGCAGGACGTTGTCCAGATCAAGCAGCGCGGCGGCGGGGTGCGGTTCGTTTTCGTAGACGTCCACCGCCGCGCCGGCCAGACGGCTTTCGGCGAGGGCCCGGGCGAGGGCGTTTTCATCGACCACGCTGCCACGGCCGACGTTGATCAGGTAGCCCTTCGGTCCCAGCGCCTCCAGCACCTGCGCGTCCACCAGATGATGGGTGCTGGCGCCGCCACCGACGGCGACGACGAGAAAATCCACCGCCGCAGCCAGTTCAACCGCCGACGCGTAATAGGTGAACTCGACGTCCTGAGGCCGGCGCCCGGTGTAGGCGATCGACATGTCGAAGCCTTGAGCGCGACGGGCGATGGCAGCACCGATGCGGCCCAGACCAATGATGCCCAGTCGCGACCGGCTGACCTTGCGGCTGAAGGCGATGGGGCCATCTGCCCAGGCGCCCGAGCGGGTGAAACGGTCGGCCACCCGCAGGTTGCGCGCGATGCCCAGCATCAAGGCCATGGCGAAATCCGCCACGTCTTCGGTGAGCACATCGGGGGTGTGGGTGACGCGGATGCCACGTTCCCGCGCCGCCGCCACATCGACGCCGTCGTAGCCCACGCCGAACACGGCAATGACTTCCAGCGCAGGGAGGCTGTCGATCAACTGGCGGCTAACGGTGGATTCGCCATTGGCGACCATGGCGCGGATATCAGCGGTCGATTCGTCGACGCCGGTGCCGTCCTGATCGGCTTCCACCACTTCGTAGGTCGCGTTCAGCGCGTCATCGAGCATGGCCGGCAAGCGGGCAATTTTAAGGAGCCTTGGCTTCATCTAAACCTCTTGGGACAGGCGCCGCAGCGGGAGCAGTTGCGCGGGCGGTGACCGGTGCGGCACGGGGCGCGCGGGCCAGGAACAGTCCCAGCACACCGCCAGCGACCAAAGCTGCGGAGACCAGCAGCAGCGCGTAGTCGTAGCTTTGCGTGGCGTCCTTGATCCAGCCCATGACGGGCGGCAGGCCAAGGCCGGCGATGTTGGCGATAGAGTTGATCAGCGCGATGGACGCCGCAGCGGCAGCACCCGACAGGTATTCGGTGGTGGTCGCCCAGAACACCGGCGTGGCGGCCCAGTTCAGACCGACCGCCACCACCAGCAAGCCGTAGGCCAGCCACGGGTTGCTGGTCCACACTGCCAGCGCCAGCAGCACACCGGCCGCCATGAGCGGCAGCGCCAGGTGCCAGCCGCGCTCGCCCTTGCGGTCGGAATGGGTGCCGTTGAAATACATGAACACGCAGGCAAACAGGAAGGGCAGCGCGGACATGACGCTGACGGTGAACGATTCCTGGCCGGACACCGACTTGACGATCAGCGGCAGGAACAGCGTGATGCCGATGGTGCCGAACGCCTGCAACAGCCAGAACAGGCTCAACAGCCAGACCTGACGGCTGCGAAACGCGGTCTGCCAGGCGGCATGGTGGGAGATCGGCGAGCTCGCTTGCTCGGCAGCAATGGTCCGGCTCAGCCATTCCTTCTGATCGGCGTGCAGCCAGTGGGTGGTCTGCGGCGAATCCGGCAGGTAGCGCAACACAACGATCCCGAGGATCACCGCCGGCAGGCCTTCCAGCAGAAACAGCCAGCGCCAGCCGCTGACGCCGAAATACCCGTCCAGGTGCAGAAATGCGCCCGACAGCGGCAGGCCGATCACCGACGCCAGCGCGGCGCCGATGTAGAAGAACGACATGGCTTTGGCCCGATCGGTCTTCGGGTACCACTGCGACAGGTAGTAAATATGTTCGACTTGTCGATGTACGCGACCATGTACAGCAGCATCAGGAAGGGGATCAACTTGAGGTTGAGGCGCTTCATGGTGCTGGCGTGCAGGCCCGAATCCATTAATGGCTGGGGCATGGGATTTCCTGTTGTTTTTATATAAGGAGCTGCGGGAAGCGAAGACGTCCCACCATAGACGACATATTCTGATACCTCAATATGTGATTATCAGTCCCATATAGTGGGATTTCTCTAGGTGAGCTGACTCGAGATCTCGAGCCATGCTCTAAACGTGTTGGAGTCAGCTTGCTCACGAACGGGCCGGGGCATTGGGCCACTTTCTCCGCGGACTGAAGATAGCTTTCGCGAGCAAGCTCGCTCCCACGGGATCGAGGAACGGCTTGAGATTTCGAGTGATGGGCAAGGCGTGTGGGAGGGCTCCCACGGGATCGCGGAACGGCTTGAGATTTCGAGTCATGCGCAAGACGTGTGGGAGTGAGCTTGCTCACGAAAGGGCCGGTACATTGGGCCACTTTCTCCGCGGACTGAGGATAGCCTTCGCGAGCAAGCTCGCTCCCACAAGATCGAGGAACGGCTTGAGATTTCGAGTGATGGACAAGACGTGTGGGAGTGCTCCCACGGGACCGCGGAACGGCTTGAGATTTCGAGTCATGCGCAGGACCTGTGGGAGTGAGCTTGCTCACAAAAGGGCCGGGACATTGGGCCACTTTCTCCGCGGACTGAAGATAGCTTTCGCGAGCAAGCTCGCTCCCACGGGATCGCGGAACGGCTAGAGATTTCGAGTGATGGGCAAGGCGTGTGGGAGTGCTCCCACGGGATCGCGGAACGGCTTGAGATTTCGAGTCATGCGCAGGGCGTGTGGGAGTGAGCTTGCTCACGAAGGGGCCGGGACATTCGGCCACTTTCTCCACGGACTGAAGATAGCCTTCGCGAGCAACCTCGCTCCCACAAGATCGCGGAACGGCTCGAGATTTCGAGTGATGGGCAAGGCGTGTGGGAGTGCTCCCACGGGATCGCGGAACGGCTTGAGATTTCGAGTCATGCGCAAGACGTGTGGGAGTGAGCTTGCTCACGAAAGGGCCGGGACATTTGGCCACTTTCTCCGCGGACTGAAGATAGCTTTCGCGAGCAAGCTCGCTCCCACAAGATCGAGGAACGGCTTGGGATTTCGAGTCATGCGCAGGACGTGTGGGAGTGAGCTTGCTCACGAAAGGGCCGGTACATTGGGCCACTTTCTCCGCTGACTGAAGATGGCCTTCGCGAGCAAGCTCGCTCCCACAAGATCGAGGAACGGCTAGAGATTTCGAGTGATGGGCAAGGCGTGTGGGAGTGCTCCCACGGGATCGCGGAACGGCTTGGGATTTCGAGTCATGCGCAGGACGTGTGGGAGTGAGCTTGCTCACGAAGACGGCATTTCAGCCGCTGAAGATTTAGCGGTGGTTGAGGGCGTTCTTATTCAGAAAGCGGCCCGGATGATCCGGGGCAGGCAAGCGACACGCGTCATAACGGCCAAACAGCTTGTAGCGGTTCAGCGCGATCTTGTCGTACAGCCAGTCGCGCAACACCCTCGGGAACATCCGCGCCATGAGCAGCCAGTGCCATCGGGCGGGCAGGTGGGCCAAGATCTTGAACATCGCGTCCGAGCGCACATAAAAGCGGTCGTTTTCCACCAGCACGATGGTGTTGAACTGGTCCTGGGGCAACCCGGCCCATTTCAGCAGCGCCTGACCCTCGGGCAACTGCACGGCCGCCAGCGTCAGGCGGTGCTCGCGGTCCTGGCTGATGATGAAGGTCGCCCAGCCATTGCACAGCTTGCAGGTGCCGTCGAACAACACGACGGCCCGGCCGGTGGCAAGCCCGGAGTTACCGTTGGGCTTCACGCGAAACCCGTGACAGCATGGGGAACGTAAGGCGCTTCAAGGCGTTTCACTTCATCATCGCTGAGCACCAGTTCCAGCGCCGCGATCGCATCGTCCAGATGGTGCGGCTTGGAGGCACCGACAATCGGTGCCGACACGCCCCGCTGGGCCAGCACCCAGGCCAGCGCGACCTGCGCCATGGGCACGCCGCGCTCGCCGGCAATCTGCTCGACCACATCAATGACGCGGCCATCTTCGACTTCCGTCGCCTCGTAAAACGACTGGCCAGAGATGTCGGTTTTCGTGCGTTCGGTTTGCTGACCGTGGGGCCGGGTGAGCCTGCCACGGGCCATCGGGCTCCAGGGCATCAGGCCGACGCCCTGATCCAGGCACAGCGGAATCATTTCGCGCTGTTCTTCGCGGTACAGCAGATTGAGGTAGTTCTGCATGGACACGAAGCGGCTCCAGCCATGGGCTGTCGCGACCTGCTGAGCCTTGGCGAACTGCCAGGCGAACATCGACGACGCGCCGATGTAGCGCGCCTTGCCGGCCCGCACCACGTCGTTCAGCGCTTCCATGGTTTCTTCGATGGGGGTGTGATAATCCCAGCGATGAATCTGGTACAGGTCGACGTAATCGGTGCCGAGCCGCGTCAGGCTGGCGTCGATGTTGGCCATGATGGCTTTTCTCGACAGGCCCTGTTCGTTGGGTCGCTTGGAGCCTTCCCACATGTTGGCCGGAAAAAACACCTTGGTCGCGATGACGGTTTCTTCGCGACGGGTGAACTCCTTCAGCAGCTTGCCGACGATGACTTCCGAGGTGCCCGCCGAATAGCTGTTGGCCGTGTCGAAGAAGTTGATGCCTTGCTCGACGGCATGCTTGATGATCGGCCGGCTGGCGTTTTCATCCAGCGTCCACGGGTGCGTGCCGGCATCCGGGTCGCCAAACGTCATGCACCCCAGGCACAGCCTCGACACGTCCAGACCCGTGGAACCCAGCTTTACAAACTTCATGCTTTACCTCCGAAATCATCTGATGCCGCAAACAGGCGGCTCACTGTTGCGATTCCGCGGGTGCCATTAAGTTCTGAATTGCATCACCAGACCGTTCAGGCCCACCGCCAGTTGCGACAGTTCATTGCTCGCCGCCGAAGTCTGATGGGCGCCGGCAGAGGTCTGCAGCGACAGATCGCGGATGCTGGTCAGGTTGCGATCGACTTCCCGCGCGACCTGGGCCTGTTGTTCAGTGGCGGTGGCGATGCTGACGTTGCGCTCGTTGATCAGCACGATGGCGGTTTTGATTTCGGCGAGGGCACGACCGGCGGCACCGGCCACGTCCAGGCTGACCCGGGCGCGCTCGCTGCTCTGGCCCATCGCGGTGACCGCCTTGTGTGTGCCGCCCTGAATCGAGTCGATCATCTTTTCGATCTCGGCGGTGGACTGCTGGGTGCGGTGGGCCAGGGCCCGCACTTCATCGGCCACCACCGCGAAACCACGTCCGGCTTCGCCTGCGCGGGCCGCTTCGATGGCCGCGTTGAGGGCGAGCAGATTGGTCTGATCGGCGATGCCGCGGATCACGTCCAGTACGCCGCTGATGTTCTGCACTTGGCCGGCCAGGCCATTGATCTCATCCGCTGTGCTGCCGACCGAGTCATGCAGCTCGTTGATCGCCGAGATGGTTTCGTTGACCCGCAGGCGGCCCTGTTCCGCCGAGTCGCTGGAATCCCGCGCCGCCGTTGAGGCCAGGGAAGCGTTGTGGGCGACTTCTTCCACCGCTGCGCTCATCTGATTGATGGCGGTGGCGGCCTGATTGATTTCGTCATTCTGACGCTGAACCCCGCGCAGGGATTCTTCGGTCACGGCGGTCATCTCTTCGGAAGTCGAGGCCAGCTGATTGGACGAGTGGCCGAGCTCCGAGAGGGTGTGGCGCAGGTTCTGTTGCATCACCGACAGCGCTTGCAGCAGGCGGCCCGGCTCATCGGAACCGTCCACTTGAATCGGCTTGCTCAGGTCGTTGGCAGCGATGTTCTCCGCGACGGCCAGGGCCTTGGCGATGGGTGCGACCAGGCTGCGGGTAAACAGCGCAGCCAGGGCAAGGGTGGCGGCGAGGGCGATCACGATGGCGCCAATGATGACATCGCGGGACTGGGCGTAACTTTCATCTGCCGCGACATCCGAGTCCTGCATTTTCTGGTTGCCCAGGTCGGCGATGGTCGCGATGTCCTTGGCGAGGGCGTCGGCCGCGCGGGTCTGTTCCCCGGAGGGCTCGGTCAGCGAAACGATGATGTCATCCCGTTTCTGCGCCACGGCGTCGAGAAAGCGCGTGTGCACGGCGAGGTAGGCCTGCATGTCGCGCTCCATCTCGCGGTAGGCGTTCAGGCCACGCTCGGTGATCAGCAATGACCTCAGGCCCTGCACGTCTTTCTCCAGTTCGGCACGGCCCTGACTGACGCGCTTCATGGCGGCGTCGGTGCTGGCGGGGCTTTGTGCGGCGCGCAGGCTGGTGTTGCCGAGGCGGATGGTCAGCAGGTCATTTTTGATGTCGGCGATGGCGAGGAGGGTGGGCAGCACGTTGTCCTGCAGGGCGTCGCGGGCGTCTTTCAGCCTGGACGATTGCATCAGTGAGAACAGTCCGACGGCGGCGATCAATACGGCGAAAAAGCCGAAGCAGATCAGCGAGCGGGGAGCAATGTTGAGGCGTCTGAGGTTCATCTGGGGGCTGTCCGTAGAAGAGGAATCCCCCTGTTATCGACCTGAATCGGTTCAGCTTGATGGCGGATTATCCTCTTTTTGGCAGAAATGCAGTGTCTGGGCCATCCTTTTGGATGGATCCGGTTGCCGTCGCAGGCTCGGACGGCAACCCCGTTATGTCAACCTCGTGTCGGGAAGGCGTCATTTGTCTCGACGTAAATGGATGGCGCACACGCTGGCATATTCCCGGCTAAAGCCGGTCCCACTAGCACAGCGCGTATCGATAGTGGGACCGGCTTCAGCCGGGAAGGCGTCGGATGGCACACCGCGAAATTGATGGTGCTCGCGCTGGCCGATTCCCGGCTGAAGCCAGTCCTACCAAGCAGCAGCCCGTGTATGCTTTCGGCCGCGCCCTGATCGAGTACGTCCCATGCTCCATAAAAACCTCATCCGCCGACTCGACCTGATTACCCTCAAGCTCTTCGTGGCGGTTTACGAAGAAGGCACCCTGACCCGGGCGGCGGCGCGGGAGGCGATTGCGGTCTCGGCTGCGAGCAAGCGGCTGATGGAGCTGGAAGAAGTGCTCGGCATTGGCCTGTTCGTACGCAATGCCAAGGGCATGCTGTTGACCGCGGCAGGCGAGACGATGTTGCACCATGCGCGGCGGATGCTCTCCGATCTGGAAAAAATGGGACTTGAACTCGACGAGCACCTGCAGGGCATGCGCGGTTATGTGCGGATGCTGGCCAACCTCTCGGCCATCATTCAGTTCTTGCCGGAAGACCTGCACGCCTTCGTGGCCACTCATGAGTTGGTCAAAGTCGATCTCGAAGAGCGGCCCAGCAACGGCGTCGTGCAGGGCTTGGTCGATGGTGTCGCGGACATCGGCATCTGCTCTGAAGACACCGACACTCAGGGCCTTCACAGCGCACCGTATCGCCGCGACGAACTGGTCGTCGTGATGCGTGACGATCACCCGCTCGCCGGGCTGCAACAGGTGGCGTTCGAGGACACCCTGGGCAATGACTACATCGGCTTGCACGCCGCCAGCTCCATCAACATGCGTACCCAGAACGCCGCTCGCGCCCACGGCAGGCCGCTGCGGGTGCGCATCCACGTGCCGGGTTTCGACGCCATGTGCCGGATGGTCCAGGCCGACATGGGCATCGGCGTGCTGCCGCGCAAGGCGTTCGACCTGCTCGGTCCGTCGCTGGGCCTCAGGGCCGTAGGCTTGAGCGATGCATGGGCCCGGCGCACGCTGATTCTGGTGGTGCGCGACACTGCGGCACTGTCGCCGGTCAGCCAGTTGCTGTTCGAGCATCTGCAGAGCCACGGAGGCTAAGCGTTCGCGTTTTGCGAACGGTCGTTGCCAACTGACGGTTGGATTTGCCGAACCCCGTTCCTCTAGTCTTGGCGACAAATTCCAAGAAAGACTCGAGGTAACCGCTATGACAGGCCCCCTTCAAGGCGTGCGCGTCATTGAAATCGGCACACTGATCGCTGCACCCTTTGCCGCCCGCCTGCTGGGCGAGTTCGGTGCCGAGGTGATCAAAATCGAATCCATGGGGCAGGGCGATCCGCTTCGTAAATGGCGAAAGCTGCACGAAGGCACTTCGCTGTGGTGGTACCTGCAGTCGCGCAACAAAAAGTCCCTTTCGCTGAACCTCAAATCTCCCGAAGGCATCGACATCGTCAAGCGGCTGGCTGAAAGCGCTGACGTGTTGATCGAAAACTTGCGGCCCGGTGCGCTGGAAAAACTGGGTCTGGGTTGGGACGTGCTCCACGCGCTGAACCCCAAACTCACCCTCGTGCGCATTTCCGGCTACGGCCAGTCCGGTCCTTACCGCGACCGTCCCGGGTTTGGCGCCATTGGCGAAGCCATGGGTGGCATCCGCTACACCACCGGCACGCCGGGCTCGCCCCCGGCGAGGGTCGGGGTCAGCCTGGGGGATTCGCTGGCGTCAATGCACGCGGTGATGGGCGCGCTGATGTCGCTGTTGCGGGTCAAGACCGGCCAGGGCGATGGTCAGGTGGTCGATGTGTCCCTGGCCGAAAGCGTGTTCAACGTCATGGAGAGCCTGGTGCCGGAATACGACATGCTTGGCCACGTCCGTGAGCGCAGTGGCGGCGCACTGCCGGGCATTGCGCCGTCCAACACTTACCCGACCGCCGATGGTGCCTACGTGGTCATCGCCGGCAACAGCGACCCGATCTTCAAGCGCCTGATGCAGACCATTGGCCGCGCCGATCTGGCCGAGGATCCCGAGTTCGCCCACAACGACGGCCGCGCCGCCCAGAGCGACATGCTCGACGGGGCGATCAGCGCGTGGTCGTCGGCCTTGCCCATCGACAACGTGCTCAAGGCGCTTGAAGCGGCCGAGGTGCCGGCGGGGCGGATCTACAACGTCGCGGACATCGTCGCCGATCCTCACTACCAGGCGCGCGGGATGATCCTCTACGCCGATCTGCCGGGCGGGGCCATTGTGAAGATGCCGGGCATCGTGCCGAAACTCTCCGAGACCCCAGGCTCCGTGAACTGGCAAGGCCCTGCGCTGGGGCAGCACACTGACAGTGTGCTCGGCGAGCTGGGCATGAGCGCCGATGACATTGCGCAGCTCAAGCACAGTGGGGTGGTGCAATGATCACCGACTTTTCCCAGCGCCTGATCGTGCAGGAAGTGTCGCCGCGCGACGGCTTGCAGATCGAGCCGACCTGGGTGGACACCGCTGACAAGATCGCTTTGATCGACCAACTTTCTCTCGCCGGTTTCAGCCGAATCGAAGCCGGTTCTTTTGTTTCTCCCAAAGCCATTCCGGCCTTGCGCGACGGGGATGAGGTGTTTCGCGGCATCCGGCGCCAGCCCGGTGTGATCTACGTCGCCCTGATTCCCAACCTGCGCGGTGCCCAGCGGGCCATCGAGGCGGGTGCCGATGAGTTGAATCTGGTGATGTCCGCCAGCCAGACCCACAACCGCGCGAACATGCGCATGGGCTGCGAGCAGTCTCTGGCGGCCTTTGCCGAGGTGGTCGCACTGGCCTCGGGCACTGGGCTTAGCCTGAACGGCTCCATTGCCACCACGTTCGGTTGCCCGTTCGAGGGCCGCATCGATGAAGACCGTGTGCTGCGGATCGTCGATAACTATCTGGCGTTGGGCATGCACGGCATTTCCCTGGCCGACACCACTGGCATGGCCAACCCCCGTCAGGTGTTTTCGCTGGTGCAGCGCGTGCTGACCCGTGTCCCGGCCTCGGCGCTGACGCTGCATTTTCACAACACCCGCGGCCTGGGGCTGAGCAATGTGCTCGCCGCTTACGAAGCGGGGGCGCGGCGCTTTGATGCCTCGCTGGGCGGTCTCGGTGGCTGCCCGTTTGCGCCGGGTGCATCGGGGAATATCTGCACCGAGGACCTGGTGAATATATGCGATGAGATGGGCATCGAGACAGGCATTGACCTGGCGCATCTGCTCGTCCTGTCGCGCGGTTTACCGGAGCTACTGGGCCATGAAATGCCGGGGCAGGTAGCCAAGGCAGGGCGCAACCGTGATCTACACCCGGCGCCGGAAAATCTGCCCGGTTGACGCGGCGCCCGTCCCGGTTTTCCCCCACAAACGCGCGCACTCCGCTGCGTGCGCGTCCAGACAACAAAAACAATAGGGCTCTTTCAGAGAGTCCATCTGGAGTATCGCAATGACCGTCTCTGTTCTGACCCCGAACAGCAGCCTCGCCGAGGTTGTAAGCGCCGAAAAGGCACTGATCCGCAAGGTCGCCTGGCGTTTGATGCCGTTGATCATGGTCTGCTACCTGTTCGCGTTTTTTGATCGCATCAACATCAGTTTCGCCAAGTTTCAGCTGCAGACGGATCTGAGCCTGAGCGACACCGCGTACGGGCTGGGGGCGAGCCTGTTCGTCATCGGCTACGTGCTGTTCGAAGTGCCGAGCAACATCATGCTGTACAAGGTGGGCGCCCGGCGCTGGATTGCCCGCATCATGATGTCGTGGGGCGTTGCCACGGCGCTGATGGTCTTCGTCACCGCCGAATGGCAGTTCTATGTGCTGCGTTTCATCATCGGCGCCATGGAAGCGGGGTTCGCACCGGGCGTGCTGTTTTACCTGACGCTCTGGTTCCCGCAGACCTACCGGGGTCGCATTACGTCGATTCTATTCTTGGCGTCGGCCTTCGCCGGGTTGCTTGGCGCGCCGGTCTCGGGGCTGGTACTCGGTCATATGGACGGCGTGATGCAATTGCGTGGCTGGCACTGGCTGTTCCTGCTTGGCGGCCTACCTTGCATTGCCCTCGGTTTCGCTGTGCTGAAGCTGCTCAAGGACCGTGTCGCGGATGCCCACTGGCTGACCGACGACGAGAAGACATATCTGTCGAGCCGCATCGCCGAGCATGAGCCGAACAAGCAGGGCGGTTCGCTGCTGACCGCGCTGAAAATGCCGGGCTTCCTGATGCTCGGGCTCATTTATTTCCTGATTCAGGTGGCGTCCTACGGCCTTAACTTCTGGGCGCCGCAGCTGATTCGCAGCGCCGGCGTCGAAAGCCCGGTGATCATCGGGATGCTCACGGCCATCCCTTACATCTTCGGCGCCATCAGCATGATCGTTGTTGGACGCCTCTCGGACGCCAGCGGCGAACGCCGCAAATTCGTCTGCGGGCTGATGGTGCTTGGGGCCATCGGTTTCTTCAGCGCGGGATTTTTTGCCCAGCACACCAGCCTGTTGATCGTCTCCCTGGCCATGCTCGGTGGCGGGATCGTCGCCGCCATTCCGGCATTCTGGACCCTCCCGCCCATGCTGTTGGCGGGCGCAGGTGCCGGCGCTGCGGGCGGTATCGCGCTGATCAACACCCTGGGGCAGTTTGGCGGCATCGTCAGCCCGGTGATGGTCGGCGGGATCAAAGACCTCACCGGCACCACCACGCCTGCGCTTTACGTCATCGGCGTCAGCAGCCTGGTCGCGGCGGGCCTGTTAATGTGGGCATTGCCGCAGAAGCTGAGAACGCTGGACAAGAACGAACACTGAGGTCCGTCAGGCCTGCCTGACGGTCGACCTCATTAGCCCACGGAGCGCACGCAATGATTGATCACCTCGACCATCTGGTCCTGACCACTGTGGACGCTGAGGCCTGCAAAGATTTCTACGTTCGCGTCATGGGCATGCAGCTGGAAACCTTCGGCAGCGGCCGCCTGGCGTTTCGCTTTGGCAACCAGAAGATCAACGTCCACGAGCGCGGTCACGAGTTCGAGCCCAAGGCTCACCTGCCGGTGCCCGGCGCGCTGGACCTGTGCTTCATCGCCAGCCAGACCCTCGACGCGGTGATCGCGCACTTGCAGGCCGAGGCGTGGCCCATCGTGGAAGGCCCGGTCCAGCGCACCGGTGCCACAGGCCCGATTCGGTCGGTTTATGTGCGTGATCCCGATCTCAACCTGATCGAGATTTCTGAACTGATGGGCTGACAGCGCTGGTCGCGCCCACAGGATCTACATCCACCTGTAACGGCTGCGGCAGCGGTTTTGATGAGCGTTCGGTTGCCCGTCGGTGTTTCGTGTCAGCCCTTCGGCTCTTTCGTCCCCAGCACATCACGAATGCTGTCGACCACGTTGCTGTCCTTGATGACGTCGTTGAGCCAGCCTTCCAGCGGCATGTTGCCCCATTTGATCGCGCGTTCGATCAGGTACGGCACCGGGCTCTGCGGCTCGGTCTGTTTGAAGAACTGGGCGACGCCGGCGAGCATGGTGAAGGCTTCGTCGCGGGTCAGCGGCGTGGTGCGCAGTGGCGCCGACGCGGTGTCTTTCACGGTGATGGTCATGGCAGGGCCCGCAGCAGGTTGATCGGCCGGTTCGGCGACAGGTTCGGCGGTCGGCTGGGCAGGCGCGGGATTGATTTCCACGCCACGGTCCTTGAGCAGTTTTTCAGCCAGTTGCGCGGCGCGGGAGAGGATCTCGCTCAGACCGGCAAAGCTTGGCGCCTCAACACCGAACAGGCGATCGGCCGTGGCTTGCAACTGCCGGCAGGCCTGCAGGCTGTCGGTGATTTCCGATGCCTTGCGCAGAAAGTGCTCGGTGTCGGTCAGCACCACCGAACGCTGGAAGATTTCCGCGTTGATCTTGCCTTCGTCCAGTGCGACGCGCATCGCCTGCGGATTCTGCAGGGCCAGGTTTTCGATGTGCCGGGATTCGTCGTAGCGCAGCAGGCCGAACTGATCGCCCTGGGTGATCGGCAGCCCGCCGACCACATCGGCCAGGGTGGTTTTCAGCCAGGCCAGGCGTGCCGCGCGCTCTTCCAGGCCTTCGTCCAGCGCCGGGTACAGGTCATCCCAGAAGCGCTCAAGAATCCGCTCGGCCAGGGTCAGGCCGAAGGTGATGCCGAGAAAGTGGTATTTGTGCGCCAGGGCTTCACTGAGCCAGGCGACCAGCATCAGATCCTTGCTCTGCTGAGCAAGGCCTTGTGCAGCCAGGGTGATCGTCAAGTCCCAATCCGAGGATTTCAGATCGGTCTGCCAGTCACCCTGGGTCAGGTAATCAGGGTCCGCTCGACGAGCTTCCTTGACGTTGTCGAACAGCGTGGAAAAGCTCAGGTCTTCGCCGCTTCCTCCATCGATCGGCGCTGTCAGTTCGGTCAGTGAAAGGTCGTTGAGAAATTCAGACATGGTCAACTCGGGATAAGAAAAAAGAACACCGCGCCGATCCAGCCGACGCGGTGTTGATTACGGCCCGCTGCGCCAGGCAACGGACCGCTGTGACTACTCGATCAAGCGAAAACCTTGTTCGCAGTACGGTCCCAACCGCCAGTGACGTTACCGCCACCCTGGCCATCGGCACGGCTCTGCTGGGTGTACGTGGTTTTGATGCGAGCGAAGTTGAAGCTGATTTCTTCGATCGGCAGGTCGCTGACGGCTTTGTCTTCGCCATCCTGACTGCCACCGGCAACGGCCTTGACCGACGACACCACAACCTCTTCCAGGTTGATGGTCAGGTAGGTCAGCTTGTCGCCGCCCGCACGGTTGACGTTCAGCTGGATCTTGGCGATGTGAGTGCCTTTGCAGCACGCTTCGAACAACTTTGCAGACGCTTTGTCGACTGCTTTGCGGATGCTGAAATCGCTCAGTGCAACACGCTCGGAGGACGCACCGCCCGAAGAGCTGGCAGTCGCCGACGTCGCTTGGGTGGCGCCGTACTCGTAGCCGAGTACTTCAATCCAGTCCTTGTGCTTGTCATCCAGAACTTCGCCTGGAATGCCGTCGATCTGAATATATGCGTCAAATGCCATTTCTTGATTCTCCTTACTTACAGGTTGGGGCTAGCCGTCCAGCGGCCAGGTCACGCCCCTTGATTTGACCCCTCTGAAGCGTCAGAGGAATCGGTTGCCGCTGCCCGGGCCTTCATGCAACAGGGCCCTGGCGTCGGGTTCTTCAGATGCCTGCGCCCAATCAGTTGAGCGCACGCACCTCGATTTCTACGCGCCGGTTCGGCTCAAGGCACTGGATCAACTGCGCGCGCGGCTGCTGCATGTCGCACTTGACCAGCGGCTTCTCGCTGCCTTCGCCCACGGCCTCCACCAGCTCGGCGGGCACGCCCTTGCCGACCAGATAGGTCTTGATGGTTTGCGCCCGCTGCCTGGACACCTGCAGGTTGACCTGACGGTCGCCGAGCTGGTCGGCGTG
>NZ_JASCOY010000055.1:0-37127 GCF_029960075.1 Pseudomonas sp. PS02290 | reverse complement strand
CCCCCCCCCCCCCCCCCCCCCCCCCCCCCCGCGGGGCGGCGCCCCCCCAACTCCACCGCCACGCAGCAAGGCGATTACATCGTGGCTTACGCGCTACCTGATCAGGCCCGATAGCGGATACTGAAAACACTCGCTTCTCCGGTCTGAATGTCATACGCCACCAATGCCTCGTTAACGGCATCGGCGCTGCACACGAGTTCACCGTGACTGTTCCAGATTGAAGAGCCACCCGCGGCGACATAATCTTCGGCGGGACCTACACAGTTCGCCATCACCACCGTCATGGAATGCTTTTTGGCAATCATCGGATAATGACTGTTTGCCAATGCAGTCCCTCTCGCAGACTTCGCCACGCTCGCTAAATACACCTGAGCGCCAGACGCTGCGGCTTCTTCTGCGTGGCTGGGTTGCAGTGATTCGTAGCAGATGGCGGGGGCCAGGACTAAATCTGCCTGACTCAGCACACGCTTCCGAGTGCCCGGTGTGAAAAAAGGTAATTCGTCAGGGTGCAGATGCTGTTTTGAATAGCAGGTGCGCTCCAGCCCGGGCTGGAAACTGATCATGCTGATCTCGGTGCCTTTAGCTCCTCTGGTTGGCGCACCCACAGCGATGAGCATCCCGTACCGGTCGCTCAATCTCTGGAACTCATCAAACCGGCTATTACTCGGTTGCACCGCCAGGACTTTAGCCAGCCTCGGCTCGTAACCCGTGAGGGAAAGCTCGGGAAACAGCACGAGATTGGCCCCATGACTTGCGGCCTGGTGGATGACCTCAATGTGTCTGGCGATGTTTTTTTCGTATTCCCCCGGCACAGGGAGAATCTGCGCAGCGATTAGCTTCATTTCCCGTCTCGCGTCCTTGTTTAGGGTTTGCTTGAAGAGCGACTGAACGGTTGTTCCGCCCCTGCTGTAACGTCAACGCATGCTGCATGAGCGTCGGCATTTTTAAAAGTGTGTGGTCGTGAGTGTGTACCAACACCAATGGCCGCTTCTGGCCTGAGCGCTGGAGTACCTCTCGGCCATCAGGCCCCCTGACGCAGGACTTGGATCAGCTGTTCAGCAACAAAGGCTTCGACCGCTCCTTCACTGGCGTTCACTTCAAACGCGGCGCAACACGCCGATGTGTCACCGTCGTAGATACGGTAAACAGCGATGACGCTGCCAGGTCCGCAGCCGGTGTGTCCGCACAGGGTAAAACCGCCGTCAATCGAACCCTGCATGACACCAAGGCCATAGCCGGCAGTGACCCACGGACGCCCGGGAATCGCGCCGCCCAATGCTCGTGCTGTCTGCATTTCCTGAAGCAGGTTTGTCGGTAGCAGGTCACCGGACATGAGTCGATCCAAGAATACCGCCGCTTGCGAAATCGGACCGATCAGCAAGCCATGGTAGACCCAGGCGGGGTCGTAGTCAGAGGTGCTTCCGAGATGGGTGGTTTGTAAGTCTGCTCGCGTTTTGGCGAAGCGAATGTTCGACAGGCCCAGAGGGTTAAGTGCTCGTTGACTCACCGCATCATCAAGCGCCAGGTCCGTTAGCCGCTCTATAAGCTTGCCGATCAGCATGTATCCGACATTCGAGTAGCGCCAACCGGTTCCGGGGTTGTATCGAAGTCGAGTGCCGTCAAGCCGTCGCATCATTTCGTCTGTTGACCAGGCTGACTCGCTGTTTGAAACGGCGGCGTGATACTCCGCCAGTTCGCCATAATCAGCGAGACCTGCCTCATGCCGCAGTAGCTGGCGCAATGTGAAGAGCTGATCGGGAATAGGTTCGTCCAATCCGATCTGCCCATCACGCACTAAGGAGAGGGCCGTTGCCGCCAAGACTGTTTTCGTAAAGCTCCACCAAGGCACCATCAGTTCTGATGGGGCGGGGGGTTGTGGCTGACCATTTGATATGAGCGAACTGAGCATTGGCGTCCTTGGGTTATCTGCAGATCCAGGGCTCGACAAGATATCTCATTCAGTCTTTTTCGCCGGAGCCTTCTGATGCACATCTGGTGGACTCATCCATCCTTTGTAGGACTTTGTTTCATGCAGGGAAAAATCGCTATTCTGGCCGGTGTAGTCGCTTTTATTGAAGACTGTTCTGATCCACTGCAGATGTTCCCCAAAGCCTGTCTTCAGCCCATTCGCTTCAAGTAGGATGTTTCGGGGCATTTACATCGCTCGTCAACGCGCAAGGAAGCGGAAATATGACTCAAGCCAAACGCAATAAAACACTCAGCGGCTCCTTCGCATTCGCTGGTTTGGCGTACGGCGTATTGCTGTTTTTTTTGGTTCTCATCTGGTTTTTGCCTGAGCGGGCGCAAGTGATCGCACATTTTCGGGCCTATATGTTGCCCGTTATTTTCTTCGGGGCGACGGGGAGCATTGTGTATCGAGAGGGCCAGGGAAGCGCTGAAAAGGCAGGAAAGTGCCTGCTGGCAATGGCCTACCTGTCCTGTGGTGCATTTTTCGGCTTGTTCATCTATACATTCCTGACCGGCAAGTAGTCCGCTATCGTTCCAGGCGGACAGTCGTCACCTAAAGTTCTTACTGTTCAGCAGCGTTCCCGACTTCCCCAAGTTGACTGATCCCTTGTCCTTGTAGCCCACGCGATGGCACATAACGCCATTCCCGCCACATTTAACGTGACCGGATTGAATGCGTCCAAAAACATCGAAGGTTGCATAACGGCGACGTCCACCAGCAGCCCGAGCAGGGTGAGTCCGCTGAGCAGCAGCGGCCAGTTGAGCCGAGGTAGGAGAAGCAACACTGCGGCCAGCACCAGTTCTGCCACACCCGCCGCCTGGACCACCCATGTTGCGTGTTCCAGCCCGTGAGCCTGCAACAGCATCTGCTCGCCGGGGCTTAATGCGATGAGCTTTGGCACCAAGCCGTGGTAAGCGAACATGAAAGCCAGGCTGCCGCGTGCCAGCCAGTGAACCTGGCGCATCCCGTTCACGAAAATTCCTTGAGGAAGCGCCGTTGATGGTCAGGTGTTGGCAGCAGGCACACCTCGTGTTTTCCAGACAGACGATAGCGGTTTAGCGCGACGCGGTCGTACGCCCAGTCACGAAACCACTGTGGAAAAATACGCAGCACCCGAAACATTGGCCACGCTCCCTGCAACAGAGTAACCACTTCGAAGAATGCCTCCGAGCGCACCCAGTAATGTTGGTCGCGAATGACCGCCATGGTGTCGAACGCATCCACGGGCAACCCTGCCCAAGCCAGCAGCGCCTGGCCTTCGGGCGACTGCACCGATGCCAGTCGAACGCGATGATGACGGTCGTGCCGGATCAGAAACTTCGCCCAGCCGTTACACAGTTTGCAGACGCCGTCGAACAGCACCACGGTTTCACCAGGGGCCAGAAACGGCGCGGGGGCAGGGCGGACCAATGAGACAGGCATGCTGGATTCTCTGCGGGGTGGCGATGGAAGCATTGGATGGCGCGCTGTCGTAGCGTTTCCAGTCAAGGCAAAGGAGTCGTCTGTGCAACCAAATACCTTTGATTCGATTTTGATACGCAGAGCAGGGAATTTCGCTTACCTTGCACTTGATTCGGTCAGCTATGAGCGGACCGTCGAACAGGCTTGAGGAAAGCTGATGTTGGATAAGCGGCTCGGAGAGAGTCTGCGTGAACTGCGGAGTCATATTTCCCACGCGGGAGAGGCTCTTGCATCACCGCCTAAAGGAATAGAGTTCATGTTTATGCGCCGCGTTGCGTTAGGTTTACTGATTATGGGATTCAATATCTCGGCAGCATTGGCCGGGACTATTTGCACGATCGTCGCTGATACAAGCAGTGGTGAGCTGTTGCTTGAAGAGGGTGATTGCAGCAGTCGAGTGACCCCCGCCTCAACGTTCAAGATCGCCATCAGCCTGATGGGCTTCGACGCAGCCTTTCTGCAAAACGAGCATTCTCCTACTTTGCCCTACCGTCCCGGCGATCCTGACTGGGGCGGAGCCGCCTGGCTGGAGCCGACCGATGCAACGCGGTGGTTTCAGTATTCCGTGGTGTGGTTCTCGCAACGCGTCACTCATGCGCTTGGAGAGGCGACGGTCAAGCGATATGCCGAGTCATTCGATTACGGAAATACCGACCTGACGGGGGATCCGGGGAAAAACAACGGCCTTGACCGTGCCTGGATCAGCTCCTCGTTGAAAATCTCTCCTCGCGAACAGATCACCTTTCTGAACAGACTGGTGAACCGTCAACTGTCCGTGAGCCCCCATGCCTACGATATGACGAGCCGCATCTCGCAAATTGCGCTGCGGCCAGATGGTTGGAATGTTCACGGTAAAACAGGCACAGCATTTCCTCGGATGGGAGACGGCAAAAGCGATGAGGCTCATGGATATGGATGGTTTGTCGGTTGGGCGACGAAGGGCGAACATTCCCTGGTTTTCGCCCGTCTCGCTCAAGATGACCACGCGCAGCCGGTGCCCGCAGGACTACGGGTTCGTGATGCGTTAATGGATGAGTGGCCCGAGCTGGCCAGATCGTTGGTGAAGCGATGAGTGAAACGCGGCGGGCCGGGCGGCATCCGTCTTGACCGTTATAGAGCTGTCATCAGCGTACAGGGCCACCTTATGCATATACCCCCTAGCTTCGTCATCCACGAAACCACCCACTGGCTCATCAACCACCGCCTGGACAGCCACCTCCCGGGCTACCTGATGCTCAGCGCAAAGCAGATGACCCACTCGCTGGCAACCTTACCCATCGAAGCCCTAGCCGAGCTCGGTGTATTGCAAGCCCCAATCCACCAAGCCATCGAAACCCACCTGCACCCCAAACGCCTCTACATTGGCCGTTTCGGCCATGACGCGGGTCACTCCATTCACTTCCATTTCATCCCGATCTACCCGTGGGTCGAGGCGTTGTTCTGGCAGGACGAACGCTACAGATCGCTGCAAACTTTCGGCTTGCTTCCTGGAGGTTCCAGCCAAACCGACGGCGCAGAACTGACCCTGTTCGTGTGGCGAGAGTTCTGTGAGCGTCCCGATCCGCCATCCATAGAAGGCCCATCTGTTGACCTAGCCATCGCGGCGCTGCGGCAAGCATTCAGTCCCGACACCTCGATCTGATGGCAGGGCAAACTTCCTAAAAAAACCGCCCCATAAGCGCTGTCGGCCAACCCACGCTTGCCAACCCCAACGTGCACACCCACCCGCAACAAAAACCAAAATCCTGCCCAATTGTGTGATCCCGCCCCTCTGGCATTCGTCATGAACCCTAACCCCTGCTGCCGTCAGGGGATCAACGCCAGGACCTTCCATGCAAACGCTGTTGAACGAGATTCTCGACGAAGTGCGTCCTTTGATCGGCCAGGGCAAGGTGGCTGATTACATTCCCGCGCTGGCCGATGTGCCGGCGCGGCAGTTGGGCATTGCCGTGTATGGCAACGATGGCACCTATTACTGCGCCGGCGACGCGCTGGAGCCGTTTTCGGTGCAGAGCATTTCCAAGGTGTTCAGCCTGGTTCAGGCGATCGGCCATTCCGGTGAGGCCATCTGGGAGCGCCTGGGTCATGAGCCGTCGGGTCAGCCGTTCAACTCGCTGGTGCAGCTGGAGTTCGAGCGCGGACGGCCGCGTAATCCCTTTATCAACGCCGGCGCTTTGGTGATCTGCGACATCAACCAATCCCGTTTCGCCGCTCCGACATTATCGATGCGCGATTTCGTACGGCGGCTGTCGGGCAATCCTCACGTTTTGATCGATGCCCGCGTGGCGGATTCCGAGTATCAATTTCGCGCACGCAACGCGGCGATGGCCTACCTGATGCAGTCCTTCGGCAACTTCCATAACGAGGTCGAAACCGTGCTGCGCAGTTATTTCAGTTGCTGCGCGCTGAAGATGAGCTGCCTCGATCTGGCCCGGGCGTTCTGCTTCCTGGCGAACAACGGGTTCTGCAAACACAGCGGTGAGCAAATTCTGACGCCGCGCCAGACTCAGCAAGTGAACTCGATCATGGCCACCAGCGGGCTGTATGACGAAGCCGGCAATTTCGCCTACCGCGTGGGGTTGCCCGGCAAGAGCGGGGTAGGGGGCGGAATCGTGGCGATCGTGCCGGGGCAGTTCACCGTGTGCGTATGGTCGCCGGAGCTGAATGCCGCCGGGAATTCCCTCGCCGGAATGGTAGCGCTGGAGTTGCTGAGTTCGCGAATAGGTTGGTCTGTTTTCTGACAGCCTGCGTCGTCGTTTCACGTTTGCGGAATCATTCAAAAGAATGACCTGCGCGCGCGTTGGTCGCTTTTCCGAAAAAGCTGATTCAAGCCGTGTCGAGGGCGAAGAGTTACCCGATACAATGCCGCTTTACCCTGTCCAGTTCGAACCAGTCTGCGGGATGCCGTGGCGATGTCGGGAGATCCGTTTGACTACTGTTCCAGTCGATCCTAGCGGCGATGAGCGCCTGTCTCATGTGCTGAACGCCAGTGAGCGGCTGGTGATGGCGGAATCAGTGGACGAGGTCGTCGCCGTGCTCCGCGACGTGGCCCGTGCCACGGTCGGCGCGGATGGCGTTGCGGTCATCATTCAGGATGAGGGACGCTGTTCTTATATTGCGGAGGATGCAGTCTCACCGCTCTGGCAAGGTCAGACCTATCCGGCCGACCACTGCGTTTCGGGATGGGTCATACGTCGCGGCGAGACGATTGCGATCCGTGATGTCCGGCTCGATCCACGCATCCCGCAGGCCGCCTACGCGCCAACCTTCGTCCGTAGCCTGGTCATGGCACCCATCGGTCGACCCGTTCCGGTCGCGGCGCTCGGCGCTTATTGGTCGCAGGTCCGCAGTCACGACGACGACACGGTCAAGCGCCTGGAAAGCCTGGCGCGGCTGGCAACCATCGCGATCGAGAACGCACGGCTGACCCAGGCACGCAATCGCGCGGCTGCGCTCGGGGCCGCGCAGAACCGTATCCTTGAACTGGCTGTTGAAGAAACGCCGCTGAATGTTGCCCTGGACGCGATCGTCCGCGAGGTGGAGGCGCTGTCGCCGTCCCGCTTCCTGGGCAGCATCCTGCTTCTGAGCGAGGAGGGCGGTCAGCTGCAGCATTGCGCCGGACCGAGCCTGCCCCCTCCGTTTATCAACGCTGTGGAAAACATCACCGTCAGCCCAGGTGCTGGTTCAGGCAGTCGCGCGACGACCCCGAACCCACTGGCGTCCGTGTCCGACATTGCCCATGACCTGCAGTGGGCCGAGTTCCGGGCGCAGGCCATCGGCCACGGTTTGCACGTCTGCGCGTCAATCCCCATCCGGTCGGCGCAGGGCGCCATGCTCGGTACTTTTGTCATGTATCACGCCGAGCTGCGCGAGCCGTTATCGGCGGATCTCGAGATCTGCGATTTCGTGGTCAAGACGGTGGGCCTCGTCGTGCACCGTGCGCGAGCCGAGGACGCAATCCGCAGCAGCGAGGCGCGCTACCGCCAGATCGTCGAAGGCGCCGAGGACTTCGCGATCATCACCTTCGACGCGAAAGGCGCGGTCACCGGTTGGAACATCGGCGCCCAGCGCGTGATCGGCTACCGTGCCGACGAAGTCATGGGGCGTGAGGGCGATCTGTTCTACACCGAGTCGGACCAGGCCGAGCGAGTGTTCCAGGGCGAACTCGAACTCGCCATGGCGCGGGGGCGGGCCATCAACGAACGCTGGCACGTTGATAAGAATGGTGCGCGCTTCTGGGGCTCCGGATTGATGATGCCGCTGGCTACGGAGCAGGGCGGCTTCGTGAAAATCTTCCGCGACCGCACGGCCGAGCACCAGGCCGAAGCGGCGCTGCAAGAGAGCGCGGCGCGACTGAGCTTTTTTGATGAGCTCGACAGCCGCCTTTTCAATATTCGCCGGGCCGAAGACGCGATGCTTGTCGCCACCGAGATGCTCGGGCGCAGGCTCAACGTGTCGCGCTGCGCCTACGCGGATGTCGACGTCGACAATGACCGCTTCTGGATTCGCAGCGACTACAACGCGGCTGGCATTCAGAGCTCGGCCGGAACCTACAGCCTCGACCTTTTCGGCCCACGGGCGGCGGCGGACATGCGCGAAGGCCGCACGCTGATCGTGCGCGACGTGGGCGCAGAGCTCGGCGCCAGCGAGGGCCTGGAGATGTTTCGGGGCATTGGCATCGACGCGATCATCTGCTGCCCGCTGGTCAAGAATGGCCGGCTGACGGCCATGATGGCGGTTCATCAGGATCAGCCTCGCGAGTGGTTGCCCTCGGAAGTCCTGCTGGTCAGGGAAGTCGTCGAGCGCTGCTGGGCGCATGTCGAGCGGGTGGGCGCCGAGATGCGAATGCGCGAAAGCGAAGAGCGCCTGCGCCTTGCCGTCGAACACGCCGACATCGGTTTCTGGGACGTGGACATCGTTCACGACACGCTGATCTGGCCGCCCAGAACCAAAGCGATGTTCGGCATCCAGGCTGACGTGGCAGTCACGATTCAGGACTTTTACGACGGCTTGCACCCCGAGGACCGGGACGCCACGATCGCGGCGTTCAAGGCGGCCAGCGACCCCGAACGCCGCGCGCTTTATGACGTCGACTACCGCACCGTCGGCAGGGACGATGGCGTGATTCGCTGGGTGGCCGCCAAGGGGCGGGGCGTGTTCGACGCCGCCGGCCGCTGCCTGCGTGTCACCGGCACGGTGGTTGAGATCACCGCCCGCAAGGACGTCGAGGAAGAGCTGCGCGAACTCAATGCCACGCTCGAAGGGCGGATTGCCAAGGCCATCGCCGAGCGGGAAGAAGTCCAGGAGGCGCTGCGCCAGAGTCAGAAGATGGAAGCCATGGGGCAGCTGACCGGCGGCGTGGCTCATGACTTCAATAACCTGCTCACCCCCATCGTCGGCACCCTCGATATGCTCCAGCGCCGAGGCGTGGGCGGTGAACGTGAGCAGCGTTTGATCTCCGGCGCCGTGCAATCGGCTGATCGGGCACGGACGCTGGTGCAGCGGTTGCTGGCCTTCGCGCGCCGTCAGCCGCTGCAGCCGGTGTCGGTCGACGTGGCGAAGCTGGTGAATGGCATGGGCGATCTCGTCGCCAGCACCACCGGGCCGCAAATCCGGGTCGTCGTCGATGCGCCACCTGATCTGCCAGCCGCGATCGCGGACCCGAACCAGCTTGAGATGGCGCTGCTTAATCTTTCCGTGAACGCGCGCGACGCCATGCCTGAAGGCGGGACGATGCGGATCTCGGCGAGCACCGAGTGGGTGTGCAAGGGTCACCGCTCCAGGCTGCCGACCGGTGACTACCTCTGCCTGTCCGTCGCGGACACCGGCATTGGCATGGATGCCTCCACGCTCGCCCGGGCGGTGGAACCGTTCTTTTCCACCAAGGGCGTCGGCAAAGGCACGGGGCTGGGTCTGTCGATGGTGCATGGCCTGGCGTCCCAGCTGAACGGTGCGCTGACCATTCAGAGCTCGCCGGGTCTGGGGACAAACGTAGAGCTGTGGTTGCCACGCGCCATGACCCTGCCGGCAGCCGCTTTGCGCATCGACGAGGCGCCGGACCGACGCTCCCTGCGCGGTATCGCGCTGCTGGTCGACGATGAAGAGCTGGTGCGCGCCAGCACGTCATACATGCTGGCCGACCTGGGCTACCGCGTGATCGAAGCCTCCTCCGGCGAGGAAGCCTTGCAACTGCTGAGCACCGGGCAGCACGTCGACCTGATCGTCACAGACCACCTCATGCCGGGCATCAGTGGTACCGACCTGGCCAGACGGGTCCGAAACTCCCGGCCGGGGACTGCAATCCTGCTGGTCTCAGGGTATGCCGGACATGAAGGGCTTGATCCGGACCTGCCGCGCCTGACCAAACCATTCCGCAAGAGCGAGCTGGCGGCGAGTCTGGCTCAGCTTGGAGGGGCGTCTTGAGGCGGTTGTGAGATTGAGGTTGGTGGATTTGGCGCCGAATAACGGGACTATTTGACAAACCGGGCAGTGTGAACCAGTATTTGCGGCAATTGCGCCCAATCCTCTGGCACCGGCAAGTCCGGTTCTATGGTTGGGCCTTCTCGTATTTGGGACATGGAAGTTGCCGCAACTCGCTCCACCTAAACCATTCCGGTCTTACGGCGACCTGGCTAGACTGCTGATCATTCGCGGCATGGAGGTTGCAGACCCGCTTCGGGCTGAGCGCAAGCTTGCACAAGTGGGATACTATCGACTTAGTGGGTTCTGGTTTCCCGCACGGGAGTTTGAGCGGGATCAGCAAGGTCAAGTTACCCTCTGCAACGTCACGTCGAAGCCTCTTCGACAAGAAGCCTTCACGGCTGGCGCCTCCTTCGATTCGGTCGTAGATCTCTACCTCTTTGACAAAAAACTTCGCCAGTTGATGCTTGATGCTATCGAGCGGATCGAGATTCACATGCGCGCGATAATTGCTCATGAGGTTGGATACCACGATCCACTAGCCTACCTCGACACGCGATTCGTCAATCCAAAGCAAACCACGAACTGGCAGGATCGGCGCGGAAGGCAGCGCAACACGTGGAACGAGTGGCAGACCAGGCAAACGGATCAAATCAATCGCAGCCGGGAAGACTGCATCGAATGGCACCGGCAGAACCACAAAGCCATGCCTTTCTGGGTAGTTGTGGAAGCCTGGGACTTCGGGACTGTCTCCAAGTACTTCGAGATCCTGAAGGGAAGCTATCAAAACCGAATTGCAGCTCGACTGGGCATCAGCAACGCCAAAGTTCTCAAAGACTGGCTGCAGGAAATCAACACGCTGCGAAACCGTAGCGCTCACCATGCCCGCATTTGGAACCAGGTCGCGTCTAATCCGTTACCAGTGCTGCCTGCGGAGCCATACTTCCAAGCCCTGTCGCTAGATCAGAATGCGCTCAGCCGTCTGTATGGACTGATTTCCGTTATGTGGTTCCTGCTACGCCAGATCGGGCCGGGGTCACGGTGGCTGCACCAAGTGGTAGACGTAATCGACACGAAGCCCGATTTGCCTGGCTGCCTGTTCGCATCGCTTGGCCTACCATCCGAGAATGGGTTTCCTCGGCAATTGTTTGGTATCTGAGTCGCCACTGGCAGGGACCTCCTCACTTCTCTGTCATCATTCCCTCGTCGCTGCACACTGAGGGCATGCCATGTCTATCGGACAAATGAAGACAATGCCATCCGCCTCGTCGGCGGGGCGGCTGTGCTGGATTACCTCAATACCTGTGACGGCCGCCGCCCGGGCACGGGGTTGCGGGAGGTTGTCGACAAACTGAGCAACCTGGAGGACATCGTCCACTGGTTCTTCCATGCCGGGATTATCGATGCTGAAGAGCATCAGCACTGTATGGCCGTGGTGGGGCGTTCTTCCTGGCACACGCTCACGGCGTTTCAACAGTTGATCGATTTTCGCGAAGCGCTGTATCGGCTGTTGCTGCCCATGGCGCTGGACCATGACATCGACCCTGCCAGCCTTCATGGGTTGAATCAGGCGCTGGCCGACACTGCCGACCAGCGCCTGCTGGTGTTGACCCCGGCGGGTGTGATCTGGCGTTGGCGTGTCGGTGAAGACCTGAGCTCGATGACGGCCGGGTTTATCGGTCGTCTCGCGGTTCAGGCGGCGACGTTGCTCACCTCCGGCGATTTGGCCCGGCTCAAGGCCTGCGCCACGCCGGACTGCGACTGGCTGTTTCTCGATACCTCAAAAAATGGTCGCCGCCGCTGGTGCCAGATGAATATCTGCGGCGCGCGAGAAAAGATCAAAAGGGCCTCGGCCGAGTCCTGAGGGCAGGCGGTGGCGCAGCCTGCGGCAAATTGCGCCGCAACGCCGGCAAAAAGCCAGGGAACCTGCCACGGTCTCAAGCTTCTTATCTCTAGTTCACCAGTGTCGGGGCAGGTGCCGCGGCAGGACATCAGAGATCAAAGGCATGGGCGACATTCGTATCGGCATTTCAGGCTGGCGTTACACGCCATGGCGCGGGGATTTTTATCCCGACGGCCTGACGCAGAAAAACGAGTTGAAATTCGCCTCCAGAGCCGTGAACAGCATCGAAATCAATGGCTCGTTCTATTCGCTGCAATCGCCTGAGCTGTACGCGCGCTGGTACGACGACACGCCAAAGGGATTCGTTTTCAGCGTCAAGGGCCCGCGCTACATCACCCATGTCCGCCGCCTCAAAGAGATCGACGAACCCGTCGCCAATTTCTTCGCCTCCGGTGTTTTTCAGCTCAAGGAAAAACTGGGACCGATCCTCTGGCAGTTCGCGCCCAACTTCAAATTCGACGCCGATCGCTTCGAGCATTTTCTGAAGCTGCTGCCCCACGACGGTAAAGCCGCCAGGGCCTGCGCCATCAAATGCGCAGAGCGCTTGCAGCAGCCGGGTTATCTGGACATTCCGGCGCGCCTGAAGCTGCGTCACGCCGTTGAAATCCGCCATGAAAGCTTTCTGGTGCCTGAGTTCGTCGCGCTGCTGCGCAAATACAAGGTGGCGCTGGTGGTGGCGGACACCGCCGGCAAGTGGCCCCATGTGGAAGACCTTGCCACCGATTTTGTCTACGTGCGCCTGCATGGCGACAAGGAACTCTACGCCAGCGGCTATTCCGACGAGGCGATCAAGCACTGGGGCGACCGCATCGATGCCTGGCAACGGGGCGCGCAGCCCAAGGATGCTCAACTGATCGTGGACAAAGCCCCGCGCGCGCGGAAGTCCCGCGACGTTTTGTGCTATTTCGACAATGACATCAAGGTCCGCGCCCCTTACGACGCGCGCCGGTTGCTTGAGCGTTTCAATCTCACTGAAAACCTGGAAGTTGCGCCAGGCGATTTGCATGGAGCCACGTTGTGACCAGTGCCCTGATCCCCGAAGACCTCAACGGCCGACGACAAAGCGCGTCGGCCTCGGTCACCCTTAACGTGCTGACGATGAACATGCACATGGGCTTCGGTTTCCTCAACAAACGCTTCATCCTCCCGGAGCTGCGCGACGCAGTACGCTCGGTGTCCGCCGATATCGTCTTCCTGCAGGAAGTCCATGGCGAGCATCAGGACCATGCGCAGAACGTGAAGAACTGGCCGACCACCTCGCAGTACGAATTCCTCGCCGACAGCATGTGGAAGGATTTCGCCTACGGCCGCAACGCCGTGTATCCCCACGGCCATCACGGTAACGCGTTGCTGTCCAAGTCCCCGATCCTCCGCCACGAAAACCTCGACATCTCGATCCACGGCACCGAAGAGCGCGGCCTCCTGCATTGCGTGCTGGACGTGCCGCATTTTGGCGAGCTGCACGCGGTGTGCGTGCACCTGGGTCTGAAAGAGGTCCATCGCCAGCAGCAGCTGAAGTTGATCGCCGATCTGGTGGGCCGTCTGCCAGCCGAGGCGCCGGTGATCGTCGCCGGGGATTTTAATGATTGGCGGCAGAAGGCCGATGACGTGTTGAATCCTGCCGGGCTGCGCGAGGTCTTTGTTGAATCCTTTGGTGCGCCGGCGAAAAGCTTTCCGGCGCGCTTTCCGTTGCTGCGGCTGGACCGCATTTACGTGCGCAACGCGCACATCCGGTCGCCCAGGGTGATGTCCAATCGCCCCTGGTCGCACCTTTCCGATCATGCGCCTTTGGCGGTGGAGGTAACGCTATGAGGGGTATGAGAGCGATGGGCGCCATGTGCGGCCTTTGGCGCGACGGCAACTCAGTAGAGTTGTTGATCAATGGCGAAGACTTTTTCGCCCGAGTCTTCGACGCCATTCGTGCGGCGCGCGAAGAGGTGCTGATCGAGACGTTCATCATTTTCGAAGACCGGGTGGGCGAGGGCTTGCAGCAGGCGGTGATTGCTGCCGCCAGCCGTGGCGTGCGCGTGGTCATCACGGTGGACGACTACGGCACCAGCGACCTGAGCACGGCCTTCGTCAGCAAGATGATCGAAGCCGGCGTGCAGATTCAGCTGTTCGACCCGCGCCCGAAACTGATGGGCATGCGCACCAACCTGTTTCGGCGCCTGCACCGCAAAGTGGTGGTGATCGACGGCGAGACGTCGTTCATGGGCGGGATCAACTACAGCGTCGACCACATGGCCGACACCGGCATCACCGCCAAGCAGGACTACGCCGTACTGGTGCGCGGGCCGATTGTTGCCGACATCTATCGCTCGACGCTGAGCATGCTCGGCCCGGCCGTGCGCAAAACCTTTACGCCGCTCAAGCCGGTGACGCGTCAGGCTGGCAGCGCTCGCATGCTCCTTGCCGAACGCGACAACCGCCATCACACCACCGACATCGAAGAGCAATACTTGCTGGCGATGCGCAACGCAACTCAGCGCATCACCATCGCCAACGCCTACTTCTTCCCCAGCTACCGGTTCTTGCGTGAACTGCGCAACGCCGCCCGACGCGGGGTAAAAGTCACGCTGATTCTTCAGGGCCAACCGGACATGCCCTTCGTGCGCGTGTGCTCGCGCCTGACCTACACCTGGCTGCTGCGCGAAGGCGTGGTCATCCACGAATACAAACAACGGGCGTTGCACGGCAAGGTCGCCTTGATCGACCACGAGTGGTCAACCGTCGGCTCCAGCAACCTCGACCCGTTGAGCCTTGCGCTAAATCTGGAAGCGAATCTGTTCATCCGCGACCACGCCTTGAACCAGCGCTTGCACGAACACCTGCGCGACCTGGCCGTGGCCCACAGCAAACAAGTCAACCTCAAGGGCCTGGCGAAAGGGCAGTGGTGGCGTGCGCCGATGATTTTTCTGAGCTTCCACTTCCTGCGGCACTTCCCGGCGATTGCCGGTCTGTTCCCGGTGCACGGCCCACGCCTGAAACCCCTGCGCGCGCCGGAAACCCTGCCGGAAGCCGCTGCGCTTAAAAATGAAGTACCGGCCGATCAGGAGAAATCCCTATGACCGGCGTCTCCCAAGCGTCCACTCACGAGCAGAAACCGGCCGACACGGGCAAGAATCGTCCGTGGCTGACGTGGGCCAAGCGCGCCTTCACGCTGTTCTTCTTCATCGCCGTGCCTGTGTTGTTGTTCACACTGATGAAAAACCTCGACTGGAACGAGGTGATGCACGCGCTGGAGTCCTACAAGCTCAGCACCCTGGCGCTGGGCTTCGTCATCGCTGCGGGCAGTTATCTGACGTATTGCTGCTTCGACGTCCTGGCCCGGCGCTACACCGAACACAAATTGGCGGTGAAACAGATCATCCCGGTGACCTTCGTGTGCTACGCCTTCAACCTGAACCTGAGTTCATGGGTCGGCGGCATCGCGCTTCGCTATCGGCTGTATTCGCGGCTGGGCCTGGACGTGCCGACCATCACCCGCATCCTCAGCCTGAGCCTGATCACCAACTGGCTGGGCTACATGCTGCTGGCCGGGTTTGTGTTCGCGGGTGATTTCGTTGACCTGCCCGAAGGCTGGAAGATCGGCGACACCACGCTGCAACTGATCGGCTTCGTCCTGCTGGCCGTCTGCCTGGCGTACTTCCTGGCCTGCCGCTTCTCCAAGAAACGCACCTGGACCATCCGCAAGCAACAGTTTGTGCTGCCATCGCTTAATCAGGCCATGCGCCAGGCCTTGCTGGGCGCATTGAACTGGGGATTGATGGCGCTGCTGATCTACGTGCTGCTGCCGGAAAAAGCCTTCTACCCGGCGGTGCTCGGGATCCTGCTCATCAGCAGCATCGCCGGCGTCATCGCCCACATCCCTGCCGGCCTCGGCGTGCTCGAAACCGTCTTCATCACCCTCATGCAACACCAATTCAGCAAAGGCCAACTGCTGGCTGCGCTGATTGGCTATCGGGTGATCTACTTCCTCATCCCGCTGGTGATTGCGCTGGTGGTTTACGTTGTTTTGGAAAAACGGGCGAAAGCCATGCGGCTCAGGAATGAAGGGCAGTTGTGAGTGGGAAGGGTGACGCGGGAGCTCGGGGACTGATGAATTTGGAGTGAGGCGTCGTAAATAAATCAGCCGCTCAATTCAGTCCAAAAAATGTGTTGCCCGGACTGGCCCCTTCCCGGCTAAAGCCAGTCCTACAAAAACACCGCGTTCACTCAGTGGAACCGGTGTCGGGTGACGCGGAGCGTCACGGTATGCATCCCCACGCGGAGCGTGGGCACGATCAGCGAAGATCCTGAAATCGCCAGCGCCTGAACTGGCCTCTTCCCGGCTAAAGCCGGTCCCACAAAAAGCAGCGCGTGCAGTCAGTGGCATCGGCTCTGACTGTAGGACCGGCTTCAGCCGGGAAGCTTTTGCTTTTGATCTCATACAGAGAAGGTTCAAACACCGCCAATCGCGACTTGGGTGCAGGCTGAACGCAGACTACGCGCAGTGGGCCGAGCCGCATGGATGCGGCGAGAGCGCCGCTAGGACATGGATGTCCGTTCGGCGCGGGCCCACGGAGCGTCGTCGGAGTAAGGGTACCCTGACGAAGGAAGGGCCCAACCAGGAGCAAGCACCTTTGGTTACTTGGGGTGCTTTTCCAAGTAACTCGCCGAAGGCGAAACAGTCTGCCCCCAGGCAGACGCCCTTGATCTTGATCTTGATCTTGATCTTGATCTTGATCTTGATCTTGACCTTAAGGGTCAATCCCGCCCAGCGAACATCCTCACGGCATCCACCGCATCATTCGTCCCCGAACTGATCTGCACAATCGCATCCCCCGCCTGATCCGCCAGATCCACACCCTTCACCGCCGTACTCCGCGTATTGTCCATACTCACAATCGCCTGACGCGTCTCGGCCTGAATCACCTGAATCATCTCCGAAATCTCCTGCGTCGACCGGCTCGTGCGCCCCGCCAACTGCCGAACCTCATCGGCCACCACCGCAAAGCCACGGCCCTGATCACCGGCCCGGGCCGCCTCGATCGCCGCATTCAACGCCAGCAAATTCGTCTGATCCGCAATACTGCGAATCGTATTCACGATCGCTGTAATCTGCTCCGAGCGCTCACCCAACTGACCAATGATCCGCGACGAATCATCAATGTTCTGCGAAATCTGACGCATCTCACTGGCCGCCTGCTGAATCACCAGGGTGCCCTGCTCGGCGTACTTCTGCGTCTGCACCGAAATGTGATACGCCTGGGCAGCGCTTTGGGAATCCTGCTCGTGCTTTTCGATACGCGCGGTCACGTCCGACGCAAACTTGACCACCTTCCACAGCTTGCCAGCGGCATCGTACACCGGGTTATAGGACGCTTCCAGCCAGAGCGTCTGGCCGTGCTTGCCGACGCGCTTGAACTGATCGCTGAAAAACTCGCCCTTGTTCAACCGACGCCAAAAGTCCTGATACTCGGTGCTTTTGGTGAACTCAGGGGGGCAGAGCAATTTGTGGCTTTTACCCAGCAGCTCTTGCCGGCTGTAGCCCAGCAAGCGCAACAGGTTGTCGTTGGCAGCGATGATCGTGCCGTCCAGATCGAACTCGATGACTGCCATGGCGCGGTCGATGGCCTGCAGCTTATTGTGGGCTTCGCTCTCGGCTTGAAGTTTGGCGGTGACGTCCATCGCGTATTTGACCACCCGGGTGACCTTGCCGTCCGAGTCCCTGACCGGGTTGTAATTGGCCTCCAGCCATACGGTGCTGCCATCGCCCGCCACGCGCTGGAACGTCGAAGACACGAACTCTCCATTACGCAAGCGCGACCACAGCTGGGCGTACTCGGGGCTGCGCGCGTGTTCGGGGGTGCAGAACATGCGGTGCTCTTTACCGATGACCTGCTCGGGCCGGTAGCGCATGGTCTTGAAGAAGTTGTCGTTTGCCTTGAGCACCACACCGTTCAGATCGAATTCGATGCTGGCCATCGAGCGATTGATCGCCTCCAACAGACTGGCCTGATGGGCGACGGTCAGTTGCAGGTCCTGGATTATTTTATTCTTGGACGAGTCGAAAAACATGATGGCGGCTCAGGCAAATGAATGAGGTGTGGTCCTGATCCATGACCTTGCGAGCGCGAAGCGGCTCAGATGCGTGTTCCATTTGCAGTGCAGCCGATCATTGCGCAGGTGATGTTAAAAAGCTATGCCGAACTTGTACAGCTCGTCGGGTTTGTACAAGGTTGTCGGTTGTCAGTCATCGAAACCGGCCTGTTCGGCGATTTCGTCCACCTTCAGCTCCAGGCGATAGGCCACGGCAATGAACAGCGCCTGACACAAACACAAGGTTGCGCTGAGCGAGCGGAAGGCGAATGAGCTGCCTTCGTTGACCAGCAACACGGCATTGGCGCGCTTGGCCAGGGGAGAAAGGTTGCTGTCAGTAATGATCAACGTCTTGGCCTGATGATGCTGGGCGATGCGCAGGCAGTGCTGGGTTTCCTTGCCGTAGGGCGTGAAGCTGATGGCGATCACCAGATCGTTGGCGCGCACGCTGCGCATCTGCTCGCGGTAGCTGCCGCCGAGGCCGGAAATAAGGTGGATGCGCTTGTTGGTGTGCTGCAGGTTGTAGACCAGATAGTCGGCGACGGCGAAGGAGCGTCGCACCCCGACCACGTAGATGTTGTCGGCGTTGACCACCAGGTCCACGGCTTTCTCGAAGGCCTCGTCGTCCAGTTCCAGCGCCAGCCGCTCCAGTCCCGACAGCGTAGCGTTGACGCATTCCCGGGCCAGGTCGCCCGCGCTGGCCTTCTGGGATTTGTTGGCGATCATGCTGCGAATGCGTTGCTGGTAATTCTGCACCGGCGTGGCTTTGTGGGTGTAGGCCTCGCGGAACAGCGCCTGCATTTCGCTGAATCCGCTGAAGCCGAAGCGCTGGGAAAACCGCACGATGGCCGACGGATGCACCTCGCATTCCCGGGCGATGTCGCTGATGCGGTCGACCATGATCCGGTCGCTCTGCTGGCTCATGTAACTGGCAATGCGCTTGAGCTGGCGCGGCAGGCTCTCGTATTCGGCCGTGATCAGCTTGAGCAGGGCATCGGCAGTCTCCGGCGCAGCGGTGACGGTCGTTGCGCCGTCGGCTCCGGTTTCGGGCGAGCCTGGCTGATCGAGGCTGGACATACGTGCGAATCCTTTGGCAGGGGGTGGCGTGGCGGATTGTCCGGGAGGACAGGCGGCCAGTTTTGCAGGCTGCGACCTGCAATGCAAAGTGGAATAAATATTCCACATGAAAATAATTTAGAAAAAATCATTGATCAAGCCCGGGCGCCGTTCTAGTCTGCATCCACGAACTCGCTTGCAAGCACCTCGCTTGTGGGCAAGGGCATCAGCAATCAAACCCATAACAATAAAAGAAGAGGGGCCGGCATGGGCCAGACTCGTTTTGCCACCGGGCGTCAGCTGGACGTGATTTGTCTCGGGCGCCTGGGCGTCGATCTCTATGCGCAGCAGATAGGCGCGCGCCTGGAGGACGTCAGCAGTTTCGCCAAATACCTCGGCGGCTCCTCCGCCAACATCGCTTTCGGCACCGCACGGCTGGGCGTGAAATCAGCCATGCTGACCCGCGTCGGCGACGACCACATGGGCCGTTTCCTCGTGGAATCCCTGGTGCGGGAGGGCTGCGACGTCAGCGGCATCAAGGTCGACGCCGAACGCCTGACCGCCATGGTCCTGCTCGGGATCAAGGACCGCGAAACCTTCCCGCTGGTGTTCTACCGCGAGAACTGCGCCGACATGGCGCTGCAGCCTGAAGACATCTATGAAGCGCAGATCGCCTCCAGCAAGGCGCTGTTGATCACCGGCACGCATTTCTCCACCGATCAGGTTTTCCGCGCCAGCAGTCAGGCGCTGGACTACGCCGAAAAACACAACGTCAAACGCGTCCTCGACATCGATTACCGCCCGGTGCTATGGGGTTTGGCCGGCAAGGCTGACGGCGAAACCCGCTTCGTCGCCAACGACACTGTCAGCCAGCACGTGCAACGCATCCTGCCGCGCTTCGATCTGATCGTTGGCACCGAAGAAGAATTCCTCATCGCTGGCGGCTCGACCGATTTGCTCAGCGCCCTGCGCCGTGTTCGCGAGCTCAGTGCCGCGACGCTGGTGGTGAAGCTCGGGCCCCAGGGCTGCACGGTGATTCACGGGGCGATTCCGGCGAAGCTGGAAGACGGCGCGATTTACCCCGGCGTACGGGTGGAAGTGCTGAATGTCCTCGGCGCAGGCGATGCGTTCATGTCCGGTTTCCTGAAGGGGTGGCTCAACGACGAGAGCGACGAGCGCTGCTGCCAGTTGGCCAATGCCTGCGGCGGTCTGGTGGTGTCGCGGCACGCCTGCGCGCCAGCCATGCCGACGCTGGTCGAGCTGGAATACCTGTTCAACAGCCCGGTGCCGATCACTCGACCCGATCAGGACGCGGTGTTGCAACGTCTGCACCGGGTCAGCGTGCCCCGTCGCGAATGGCAGCCGCTGTTCATCTTCGCCTTCGATCATCGCGGGCAACTGGTCGAACTGGCGCAAAAGGCCGGGCGCGATCCGGCGTGTATCGGCCAGCTCAAGCAGCTTTTCGTGCAAGCGGTGGCCCGGGTTGAGGCCGATTTGGAGAAGCGCGGCATCGCCGCCGATGTCGGCGTGCTGGCGGACCAGCGCTTTGGTCAGGATTCACTGAATGCGGCCAGCGGGCGCGGCTGGTGGGTGGCACGTCCGGTGGAAGTGCAAGGCTCGCGCCCACTGGCGTTCGAGCACGGGCGCTCGGTGGGCAGCACTCTACTGGCCTGGCCTCAGGAACAGATCATCAAGTGCCTGGTGCAATACCACCCGGACGACGAACCGATGCTGCGCCTGGAACAGGAAGCGCAGTTGTTGGGGCTGTATCAGGCAGCGCTGGCCAGCGGTCATGAACTGCTGCTGGAAGTGATTCCGCCGAAGGATCATCCTTCGACCCATCCGGATGTCATCTACCGTTCCCTCAAGCGCCTCTACAACCTCGGCATTTACCCGGCCTGGTGGAAAATCGAATCGCAGTCCGCCGAGGTCTGGGAACAGCTCGATGCGCTGATTCACGAGCGCGATCCGTACTGCCGGGGCGTGGTGTTGCTGGGGCTGAACGCGCCCGCCGAAACCCTCGCGGCCGGCTTTCGTCAGGCGGCGAAAAGCACCACCTGCCGGGGGTTTGCCGTGGGCCGCACGATCTTTCATGAGCCCAGCCGAGCCTGGCTGGAAGGCGAAATCGATGACGCGGACCTGATCACTCGGGTGCAGAGCAACTTCGGTTTCCTGATCGAGTCCTGGCGCGACGCCCGGGCCTGAAGTCCGAACCCGCGGACTGTGTGTTCAGTTGAACGTGATAACAACAATAAAGGTGCAGCCATGCCCGCTTCTGCAATCCGAATTGGCATCAACCCGATTTCCTGGAGCAACGACGACCTCCCGGCCCTCGGTGGCGAAACGCCCCTGAGCACCGCGCTCAGCGAGGGCAAGGAAATCGGCTACGAAGGCTTCGAGCTCAACGGCAAATTCCCCAAGGACGCACAGGGCGTGGCCGATGTGTTGCGCCCCTATGACCTGGCGCTGGTGTCGGGCTGGTATTCCGGTCGGCTCGCCAGCCGTTCGGCGGCCGAGGAAATCGACGCCATCGCCAGCCATGTCGAACTGCTCAAGCACAACGGCGCCACGGTACTGGTCTACGGCGAAGTGGCCGATTCGATTCAGGGCCAGCGCATCCGACTGGTCGAACGACCGCGCTTCCACAGCGCCAGTGCCTGGCAGGCCTACGCCGACAAGCTCACCGAGCTGGCCCGGTTCACCTTGTCCCAAGGCGTGCGTCTGGCCTATCACCACCACATGGGCGCGTACGTGGAATCGCCGGAGGACATCGACACGCTGATGGCACTGACTGGCGACGAGGTCGGCCTGCTGTTCGATTCCGGTCACTGCTACATGGGGGGCGGCGAACCGCTTCAAGTGCTGAGCACACACATCGAGCGCGTCTGCCATGTGCATTTCAAGGACGTGCGCAAGCCGGTGGTGCAGCTGGCGCGCAACAATTTGTGGAGCTTTCCGGACTGCATCGTCAACGGCACCTTCACCGTACCCGGCGATGGCGACATCGATTTCGCCGCGCTCCTGGACGTGCTGATGCAAGCGGATTATCAAGGCTGGCTGGTGGTCGAGGCGGAACAGGACCCGGCCGTTGCGCCGAGCTATGCCTACGCGAAGAAGGGCTACGAGACCCTGCGCCATTTGCTGGCCGCCGCGCAGTTGAACAGCGCGGTTCAACAACAGAACGCACCTCAACAACCGCCTGAACAGAGGAGCCTGTGAACATGAATCTCTTGGTCAAGAGCAAGGCCGAAGGGCGCGACGTTGTCGCGCTGGCCGACGGCGTGCTGACGTACGTCGGCTTCTCCGCCCACCGATTGAGCGTCGGCGAACGTCTGCCGGTGAGTGCGGGCGAAAAGGAAATCTGCCTGGTGCTGCTCAGCGGCCGCATCAGCGTCAGCGGTGAGGCGCCGGGGCAGGGCGGTTTCAACTGGGAAAACCTCGGTGATCGGCAATCGGTGTTCGAAGACAAATCGCCCTTCGCGGTGTACCTGCCGCCGGGCAGTCAAGCCGACGTCACGGCGTTGAGCGCGGTGCAGATTGCCGTGTGCGCTGCGCCGGGCGATGCGTCCAAAGACCTGCCGGCGCGCGTGATCGCCCCCGACACGATGAAACGCAGCGTGCGCGGCCGGGCGGCCAACACCCGTTACGTCTGCGACATCCTTCCCGATTCCGAACCGGCGCATTCGCTGCTGGTGGTAGAGGTGCGCACGCCCTCGGGCCACTCGTCGAGCTACCCGCCGCACAAGCACGATACGGATGATTTACCGCACCAGAGCTTCCTCGAAGAAACCTATTACCATCAGGTCAACCCGCCCCAGGGCTATGTGTTCCAGCGCGTGTACACCGATGATCGCAGCATCGATCAGGCCATGGCCGTGGAGAACAACGATCTGGTCACGGTGCCCAAGGGTTACCACCCGGTCAGCGTGCCGTACGGCTACGAATCCTATTATTTGAACGTGATGGCCGGGCCAAAGCGCGCATGGCAATTCCACAACGATCCGCAGCACAGTTGGCTGCTGGATCTGTAACCCAATTTTTTTGAAGGAGCCCGTCATGAGCAACGCCCCGATCATCGGCCACTACATCAACGGCCAGATTCACGACAGCGCCGAGCGTTTCAGCGATGTGTTCAATCCGGCCACCGGCGCCGTGCAGGCCCGGGTGGCGCTGGCGGAACTGAAGACCGTCGATGAAGCCGTTGCCGCTGCCCAGGCGGCGTTTCCCGCGTGGGCGGATCAGTCGTCCCTGCGGCGTGCGCGGGTCATGTTCAAGTTCAAGGAACTGCTTGACCAGCACCACGACGAGCTGGCGGCCATCATCTGCCGCGAGCACGGCAAGGTGTTTTCCGATGCCAAGGGCGAAGTGGTGCGGGGCATCGAGATCGTCGAGTTTGCCTGTGGCGCGCCGAGCCTGCTGAAAAGCGACTACAGCGACAACATCGGTGGCGGCATCGACAACTGGAACCTGCGTCAGCCACTGGGGGTTTGCGCCGGCGTCACGCCGTTCAACTTCCCGGTGATGGTGCCGCTGTGGATGATTCCCATGGCGCTGGTTACCGGCAACTGCTTCATCCTCAAACCGTCCGAACGCGACCCGTCGGCGAGCCTGCTGATGGCGCAGCTGTTGAAACAGGCGGGCCTGCCCGATGGCGTGTTCAACGTGGTGCAGGGCGACAAGGTGGCCGTGGACGCGCTGTTGCAGCACAAGGGCATCGAGGCGATTTCGTTTGTCGGCTCCACGCCCATCGCCGAATACATTCATCAGCAGGGCACGGCCCACGGCAAGCGGGTGCAGGCCCTTGGCGGTGCGAAAAACCACATGATCGTCATGCCCGATGCCGATCTGGATCAGGCGGCTGACGCGCTGATCGGCGCGGCCTACGGTTCGGCGGGCGAGCGCTGCATGGCGATCTCCATTGCTGTGGTGGTAGGAGACGTGGGGCAGAAACTCATCGACAAACTGCTGCCGCGCATCGATGCGCTCAAGGTCGGCAACGGCATGAACGCCGATTCGGACATGGGCCCGCTGGTCACGGCGGTGCACAAGGCCAAGGTCGAGGGCTACATTGCCCAGGGCGTGCAGGAAGGCGCGAAGCTGATCGTCGACGGGCGCAACTTCAGCGTGCCGGGCGCAGAACAGGGGTTCTTCGTCGGCGCCACGCTGTTCGATGACGTGACGCCGGAAATGACGATCTATAAGGAAGAAATCTTCGGGCCGGTGCTGGGCATCGTCCACGTGCCTGATTTTGCCTCGGCGGTGGAGCTGATCAACGCCCACGAATTCGGCAACGGCGTGTCGTGCTTCACCAGCGACGGCGGCATCGCCCGGGCCTTTGCCCGCAACATCAAGGTCGGCATGGTGGGCATCAACGTTCCGATCCCGGTGCCGATGGCCTGGCATTCCTTCGGCGGCTGGAAGCGCTCGCTGTTCGGCGATCATCATGCCTACGGCGAAGAAGGCCTGCGCTTTTACAGCCGCTACAAAAGCGTCATGCAGCGCTGGCCGGACAGCATCGCCAAGGGCGCGGAATTCAGCATGCCGACGGCGAAGTAGGGAATTTGCGCTGACCGTCTGTCGTACGCGGTCAATGTGGGAGCGAGCTTGCTCGCGAAGGCGGCGGTATGGCCACTGGGGATGTGCCAGACGGACCGGCCCCTTCGTGAGCAACCTCACTCCCACAGGGATCATCGCTGAGTCTGAATATTCAGCCCAGTCAGCCAAGTCCGCTAACCATTCCCCGGGCATCCATCACCGCCAATAACAACAAGGTGCAAGCATGACCACGACTCGATTGACCATGGCCCAGGCCCTGGTGAAGTTTCTCGATAACCAGTACGTCGAAGTCGACGGCGTGCAGAGCAAGTTCGTCGCCGGGATGTTCACCATTTTCGGCCACGGCAACGTGCTCGGTCTGGGCCAGGCCCTGGAGCAGGACCGCGGCGACCTGATCGTCCATCAAGGCCGCAACGAACAAGGCATGTGCCACGCTGCCATGGGGTTTGCCAAGCAACACCTGCGCCGCAAGATCTACGCCTGTACCTCATCGGTCGGCCCCGGCGCCGCCAACATGATCACCGCCGCAGCCACCGCATCGGCCAACCGCATACCGCTGCTGTTGCTGCCCGGCGATGTCTACGCCAGTCGCCAGCCCGATCCGGTGCTGCAACAGATCGAACAGTTCCACGACCTCAGCATCAGCACCAACGACGCCTTCAAGGCCGTGAGCAAATACTGGGACCGCATCAACCGCCCCGAACAGCTGATGAGCGCCGCCCTCAACGCCATGCGCGTGCTCACCGACCCTGCCGAAACCGGCGCCGTCACCCTGGCGCTGCCCCAGGACGTACAAGCCGAGGCCTACGACTACCCCGATTCCTTCCTGCAAAAACGCGTGCACCGCATCGACCGCCGTCCGCCCACCGAAGCGATGCTCAATGACGCCGTGGCGCTGCTCAAGGGCAAACGCAAACCGCTGCTGATCTGTGGCGGCGGCGTGCGTTATTCCGGCGCGGCCGCCGAGCTGCAGGCGTTCGCCGAGCGCTTCGGCATTCCGTTCAGCGAAACCCAGGCCGGCAAGAGCGCCATCGTTTCCGCCCATCCGTTGAACATGGGCGGCATCGGCGAGACCGGCACGCTGGCGGCCAATACCCTGGCGCGGGAAGCGGACCTGATCATCGGCGTCGGGACCCGTTACAGCGACTTCACCACCGGCTCGAAATCCCTGTTCCAGAACCCTGACGTGCAGTTCCTCAACCTCAACGTCGGCGCCTTCGATGTGCAAAAGCTCGATGGCGTGCAGGTGCTGGCCGATGCGCGCCTGGCGCTTCGTTCCCTGGCGGATCAGCTGGGCGACTACCGCGCGCAGTGGGGCGATCAGCCGCGCGAGGCAAGGGCTGCTCTGGAGGCGGAAGTGGATCGGCTGTACGCCGTGGAATACCAGACCGAAGACTTCGAGCCGGAAGTCAGCGGCCACCTTGACCCCCAGGTGCTGCGCGACTTCATCGAGATGACCGGTTCGTGCCTGACCCAGAGCCGCGTGCTGGGCGTGCTCAACCAGCAATTGCCTGCGGACGCGGTGATCGTCGCGGCGGCCGGCAGTCTGCCCGGCGATTTGCAGCGGGCGTGGCGCAGCACCAGTGTCGACAGTTATCACGTCGAGTACGGCTATTCGTGCATGGGCTATGAGATCAACGCCGCGTTGGGCGTGAAAATGGCAGCGCCCCAGCGTGAGGTGTACGCCCTGGTGGGCGACGGTTCCTACATGATGCTGCACTCGGAACTGGCCACCTCGATTCAGGAGCGGCGCAAGATCAACGTGATACTGCTCGACAACATGGCCTTCGGTTGCATCAACAATTTGCAGATGGGCAACGGCATGGGCAGTTTCGGCACCGAGTTCCGCTACCGCAATCCCGAGACCGGTCAGCTGGATGGTGATTTCGTGCCGGTGGATTTTGCGATGAGTGCCGCGGCGTATGGCTGCAAGACCTACAAAGTCAGCAACGCTCAAGAGCTGGAAGCGGCACTGGCCGATGCGCGCAGGCAGACCGTTTCGACGCTGATCGACATCAAGGTACTGCCGAAAACCATGATCCACGGCTACCTGTCGTGGTGGCGCGTGGGCGTGGCGCAGGTGTCGACCACCGGTACCACCGCCGAGGCGTACGAGCGGCAAAAAGCGGCGTTGGCCAAGGCCCGTCAGTATTGAACACGCTTCTGCAGGGACAGGACATTCACCCATGAAAATCGGACTCATCGGCTACGGAAAGGGCGGGCGCTATTTTCACGCACCGCTGATCGCCAGCCTGCCCGGCGTGACCTTTGCCGGCGTGGTCACCCGCTCGCCGGAACGCCGGCAGGACCTGCGGAACGACTACCCCAAAGTCCCGGCCTTCGACAGCCTCGCCGATCTGGTCGCCGCCGGGGTCGATGCGGTGGTGATTTCGACGCCGCTGGCCTCCCGGCGGGCATTGATTCTCGAAGCCATCGAACTCGGCGTCCCGGTCGTCAGCGACAAGCCCTTTGCGCCGGATGCCCAGGCCGCTCAGGAACTGGTGGACGCCGCCGAACGCCGAGGGGTGCTGTTGGGCGTGTACCAGAACCGTCGCTGGGACTCGGATTTTCTCACCGTGCGCAAACTGATTGATCAAGGCGTTCTCGGCGACATCAGCCGCTTCGAGTCCCGGGTCGAGCGCTATTCGCCCACGTCGGTTGGCAAGGAAAGCGGCGGCGGCATTCTGCGGGATCTCGGCAGCCATCTGGTGGATCAGACGCTGCTGCTGTTCGGGCCGGTGAAGCGGGTGTACGCCGAGCTTGAGTTCGCGACCCCTGGGCAGAAAGTTGATCACGGCTTCTTCATGTCACTGACCCATGCCAACGGCGTGGTTTCGCACCTCTGGGGCAACTGCCTGCAAAACGCCCAGGGCCCGCGATTTCGGGTCAACGGTTCACAGGGCTGCTATACCGTCGAGGGCCTCGACGGTCAGGAGGCTGCTGCACTGGCCGGGTTGTCACCCAAGTCCGAAGGCGAACGCTGGGGCGTGGAAGAACACCGACGCTGGGGCTGGTTTGAGCAGGGCGAGCACCGCGAGCGGGTCCCGTCGGAGCGTGGCTGCTGGACCGAGTTTTACCGGCAATGGCAGGAGGCGGTGATGAATCAGGGGCGCAGTCCTGTGGATGCAAACGATGCGGTGGCCTCGGCCAGGGTGCTGGATGCCGCAAGAATCAGCGCGATGGAGGGCAGGGTGGTGGTGCTGTGAAAAGCACACGCAGATGCCCTGTGAGGCACTGCGCTACACCCACCAACAGCCCAGATGGGGCGCACCAAAACGAAAATAGAAATTAATTCTAAAAGCTGTTGAAGTAGAAATTATTTTCCAATAGAGTCATTTCCAGGTTGCCGACGATCGCCGTCAGCGCCTGGTGCCGGGTCTCCCGACAGCAGGCCGAACGAGCGACACAAAAACAAGAAAGCCAATCGCAGACAGGTACCGCCGATGAACATCTTCAGATCAGCCGCCAAGGCTTGCCGCCCCTTCTTACTCGCGCTTCCCGCCATTCCCCGAGCTGTTTCCCGCACATTCATCAACGCTGCCCCTGCGTTCGAATCCGCCCTCGAAACCATCGCCCACGTGCTCTGCGTCGAAAGTCGCGGCGTTGTGGTGTGCGGGGCATCGGGCGGTTCGGTCGCGCACCTTTCAGACGCGGCGTCTTCTGCTCCGCGCTAAACGCCAGCACCTCCAGCAGTCGTTATCCCGCTATTACAACAACAAGAATCTGGAGAAAGACCGTTCATGAATACCTCACTCCGTTTCACCTCACTCGCCCTGGCCCTGATGCTGAGCAGCGGCGTCACCCTGGCGGCCGACCTGAAGATTGGCGTGTCCATGTCTCAGTTCGACGATACGTACCTGACCTACATGCGCGAGGACATGGACAAGAAAGTCAAAGCCATGGGCGGCGTCGATCTGCAGTTCGTGGATGGTCGCAATGACGTGAACAAACAGCTCGATCAGGTGCAGGAGCTGATTGGCAAGAAGGTCGACGCACTGATCGTCAACCCCGTCGACACCGAAGCCACCGTGAAGATCACCAAGGCTGCCACGGATGCCGGCATTCCGCTGGTCTACGTCAACCGCCGTCCGGACGATCCGAAGTTGCCCGCAGGCGTTGCCTCCGTGACCTCCGACGACAAGGAAGCCGGGCGCATGCAGATGGAATACCTGGCCAAGAAAATGAACGGCAAGGGCAACGTCGTCATCTTGCTCGGTGAACTGGCCAACAACTCGACGCGCGACCGCACGGCGGGGGTCAAGGAAGTGCTGAAAAACTACCCTGACATCAAGGTCACCCAGGAGCAGACCGGCGCCTGGCAGCGGCAGAAAGGCATGGACGTCACCAATGACTGGCTGACCCAGGGCCGCGACTTCAAGGCGGTCATCTCCAACAACGACGAAATGGCCATCGGTGCGGCCATGGCCCTGAAGCAGGCCGGCAAAAAAGGTGAGGTGTTTGTGGCCGGTGTCGACGGCACGCCGGACGGCCTGAGCGCGGTCAAGAAAGGCGACCTCTCGGTCTCGGTGTTTCAGGACGCCAAAGGGCAGGGCGAGGGCGCGATTGACGCGGCCGTGAAGCTGGCGAAGAAGGAAACGCTGCCCGAACAGGCCATCGTGATTCCCTTCAAGCTGATCACCCCGGACAACGTCAACACCTTCAAATAACCGCTTACCTCACACCGACTGACACCCGGCAGAGCGCCGCCGTGCCTCTGCCGCCCCTGTCACCCGAGGAGCCTGTGACCATGTTCGCTTCCGCAACCGCTTCGGCTTCAAACAATCCACCCGCTTCCGGGAGGGCGAGCGACGCCGAGCACCCTTATCTGCTGGAAATCACCAACATCAGCAAGGGCTTCCCCGGGGTGGTGGCGCTGGATAACGTGCAACTGCGCGTGCGGCCCGGCAGTGTGCTGGCGCTGATGGGCGAGAACGGCGCGGGCAAGTCCACGCTGATGAAAATCATCGCCGGTATCTACCAGCCCGACACCGGCGAAATCCGCCTGCGCGGCAAACCGGTGGTGTTCCAGTCGCCGCTGGCGGCGCTGCAATCGGGCATCGCCATGATCCATCAGGAACTCAACCTGATGCCGCACATGAGCATCGCCGAGAACATTTGGATCGGCCGTGAGCAGCTTAACGGCCTGCACATGGTCGACCATCGCGCGATGCACCGCTGCACGGCGGAATTGCTCGAACGCCTGCGCATCAACCTCGATCCGGAAGAAATGGTCGGCAACCTGAGCATCGCCGAACGGCAGATGGTCGAGATCGCCAAGGCCGTTTCCTACGACTCCGACGTCTTGATCATGGACGAGCCGACCTCCGCCATCACTGAGACGGAGGTGGCCCACCTGTTTTCGATCATTGCCGACCTGCGCGCCCAGGGTAAGGGCATCATCTACATCACCCACAAGATGAATGAAGTGTTCGCCATCGCCGATGAAGTGGCGGTGTTCCGCGACGGCGCCTATATCGGCCTGCAGCGGGCCGACAGCATGAACGGCGACAGCCTGATTTCCATGATGGTCGGCCGTGAACTGACCCAGCTGTTTCCCGAACGCGACCAGCCCGTCGGCAAGCTGCTGCTGTCGGTGCGCGACCTGGCGCTGGACGGCGTGTTCGAGGGCGTGTCGTTCGACCTGCACGCGGGCGAAGTACTCGGCATCGCCGGGCTGATGGGCTCGGGACGCACCAACGTCGCTGAAACGATCTTCGGCATCACCCCGAGCACGGGCGGGGAAATCCTCCTCGACGGCACTGCGATCCGGGTCAGCGACCCGCACTTCGCCATCGAAAAGGGCTTCGCGCTGCTCACCGAAGACCGCAAGCTCAGCGGCCTGTTTCCGTGCCTGTCGGTGGGTGAAAACATGGAAATGGCCGTGCTGCCCCATTACGTCGGCAACGGTTTCGTCCATCAGAAAGCCCTGCGCGTGCTGTGCGAAGACATGTGCAAAAAACTGCGGGTGAAGACGCCGTCCCTTGAGCAGTGCATCGACACGCTGTCCGGCGGCAATCAGCAGAAAGCCCTGCTGGCGCGCTGGCTGATGACCAACCCGCGGGTGCTGATTCTCGATGAGCCGACCCGTGGCATCGACGTCGGCGCCAAGGCCGAGATTTACCGGCTGATTTCCCTGCTCGCCAGCGAAGGCATGGCGGTGATCATGATTTCTTCCGAACTGCCGGAAGTGCTGGGCATGAGTGACCGGGTCATGGTCATGCATGAAGGCGAAATGATGGGCACCCTCGACCGCGCCGACGCCACCCAGGAACGGGTCATGCACCTGGCGTCCGGAAACCCTGTTCACTGATCCCCATTCACACGATCGCTGGCGACAGAAGCGCCGATTCAAGCACTGCGCCACGCCCCAGTGGCAATGCCCCGGTCGGGTCGAACAAGAACAAGAGGCACACATGAAGATGAACGCGATGCTGGAAAACAAACCCGCGCTGGCGCCTCGCAAGCACAAACGCCGGCTGCCCACTGAACTGAGCATTTTTCTGGTGCTGATCGGCATCGGCCTGATATTCGAGCTGTTTGGCTGGATCGTCCGCGATCAGAGCTTTCTGATGAATTCCCAGCGGCTGGTGCTGATGATTCTGCAGGTGTCGATCATTGGCCTGCTGGCCATTGGGGTGACTCAGGTCATCATCACCACCGGCATCGACTTGTCGTCAGGCTCGGTGCTGGCGCTGTCGGCAATGATTGCCGCCAGCCTGGCGCAATCGTCGGATTACACCCGGGCGGTGTTTCCGTCGCTGACCGACCTGCCGGTGTGGGCGCCGGTCATCGCCGGGCTTGGGGTGGGTCTGCTCGCCGGGGCGATCAACGGCAGCATCATCGCCATCACCGGCATCCCGCCGTTCATCGCGACGCTGGGCATGATGGTGTCGGCGCGGGGCCTGGCTCGCTATTACACCGGCGGTCAGCCGGTGAGCATGCTCAATGATTCCTACACTGCGATCGGCCAGGGCGCCATGCCGGTGATCATCTTTCTGGTGGTCGCGGTGATCTTTCACATCGCCCTGCGTTACACCAAATACGGCAAATACACCTACGCCATCGGCGGCAACATGCAAGCGGCGCGCACCTCGGGGATCAACGTCAAGCGTCATCTGGTGATCGTCTACAGCATCGCCGGTCTGCTGGCCGGGCTGGCAGGCGTCGTCGCCTCGGCGCGGGCGGCCACGGGGCAGGCCGGGATGGGCGTTTCCTACGAGCTGGACGCCATCGCGGCGGCGGTAATCGGCGGCACCAGCCTCGCCGGTGGCGTGGGGCGGATCACCGGCACGGTCATCGGCGCGCTGATTCTCGGGGTCATGGCCAGCGGCTTTACCTTCGTCGGCGTCGATGCCTACGTGCAGGACATCATCAAGGGCCTGATCATCGTCATCGCTGTGGTCATCGATCAGTATCGCAACAAGCGCAAACTCAAGCGCTGAGTCGTTCAGGTGTTATCGAAGAGGGCCTGTTGTCAGGCCCTTTTCGTTTTTCATCGGTTTGAACCGATCAGGTCACGGTCGGTCAGACACCATCTGCCTCGTTTCGAGGACGCCCGGGCCGGGTGAAGGGTGCGATCAAACCCCGGCGCGACCCAATGCCACCGGGTATTCAAACCCTTGTTGGACGAATCCTGATCAATTATGTTGCCGAGTACCGAACCCGGCCTTAGACTGCCGCCCCTCGTAAATTGAGTGCCAAGCGGCGCTTCGAGACTACGGCGCGTTTAATGCCAGGTTGAGGCGCACCTTTGAGATCGCCTTAATGCACGTTTTTTTATAGAGAAATCAATGACCAAGGAAAAGTTGCTGGCGATGCCGGCCGATGACTACATGAACGCCGAGCAGCACGCGTTCTTCGTCGACCTGTTGCAAGCCATGAAAGTCGAAATCCACGAGCGCATCGAGCAGAGCCGTATCGCGATCGAAAGCCTGGACACCCCGGCTGACCCGGCCGACGCCGCTTCCGTGGAAGAAGAGCGCCACTGGCTGGTGAACGTGATTGACCGCGATCAGCGCATGCTGCCACAGCTGGAAATGGCCTTGAGCCGTATCGCTGACGACAGTTTTGGCTGGTGCGAAGACAGCGGCGAGCCCATTGGCCTCAAGCGCCTGCTGATCAGCCCGACCACCAAGTACTGCATCGAAGCTCAGGAACGTCACGAGCAGATCGACCGCCACCAGCGTCAGGCGTGATCCCTCTGGTTCGACCGCCCGCAACGGGTGGTCGAGCCGTTCCATTGCTTATCCCTTACGCGCTGACTGCGTAACCCCTTCCTTCGCCGCACATTCCGACCGACTACCACCAATGACTCATGGCGCATGGCCGCTATTTGGGCGTTTAATGCTTTCACAATAATGAAAGCAGGGCAGGTCCCGGACATGGATGCGAAAGGTCGTCACGCCGCAACACCCTCTCAACCCGCTCACGGGGCTCCCGACAAGCAGATCGCCGCCGGTTCGCGCTGGCTGACGCCCGGCCTGCAAAGCCTTGGCCTGTGCCTGCTGTTCGCGGCGATGGTCTGGGGTGGTGTGTCGGTTTATGTGTGCCTGCTCATTGGGCTGTTGATCCTATGGTTGCCAATTTTGTTACCGTCGCTGTTCGCCGGCCGAACGCCGGTGGCACCGGAAGAAGCGGGCGAAGACGGCATGACCCGTCTGACCCGCGATCTGTCCCGGAGCACCAGTCACAACGCGCTGTCTGCTGCGGCCGTGGCGTTTTCCGTCAGGCAGCTGGCGGGCAAGCTGCAGTCCCAGGTTAATGCCGCCGAGCAGATCGTCAGCAGCGCCGACGTGATGATCGCCACCGAGCGCGCCACTTCCACGCTTAGCCAGCAAGCGCTGTCCGCCGCCAGCCAAGCGCGGGAGAGCAGCGGCGCGGGGCTTGACGTCCTCAATGAATCCATCGGCCTGATGCACCAACTCAGCGAACGGGCCGACAGCAGCCGTGAACTCATCGAAGCCCTCAGCCAGCGCAGCGAAGACATCCAGCGTGTCACGGCGGTGATTCAGTCCATCGCCAGCCAGACCAATCTGCTCGCCCTGAACGCCGCCATCGAAGCCGCGCGCGCCGGCGAACACGGCCGTGGCTTTGCCGTTGTGGCCGACGAAGTGCGCGGGCTGGCCGGGCGCACGGCGACGGCGACCAGTGAAGTGGGGGAGATGGTCGTCGATATTCAGCAGCGCACCCGTCAGGTGGTCGAGCAGATTCGGCAGTTATCGGGCGACCTGAGTGGCGGCGTCGCCCAGGTCGAATCCACCGGGCAGCAACTGGCGAACATCGCTCAGCTGGCGGTTGGGGTAGAGCAACAGGTGGGTGAAATCGCGCGGGGCGCCCAGACCAATCAGGAGCAACTGAGCAGCCTGTTCGTGGCGGTGGAGCAAATGCGCAGCGACCTTGCGATCAGCGATGACCAGACCCGGCGCCTGGCGCAGTCGGCGTTGCAGATGGAAGAGCAGGCGGAAACCATCAGCGAGCGCCTGGCTCAGGTCGGCCTTGATGACTACCACCAGCGCATTTATGACCTCGCCCGGGAAGGCGCCAGCCAGATCGCCGCGACGTTCGAGCAGGACATCGATCAGGGCCGGGTCAGCCTGACCGATCTGTTCGACCGCACTTACCAGCCCATCCCCAATACCTCGCCGGCCAAGTACCAGACGCGCTTCGACCGCTACACCGATCAAACGCTGCCGGCCATTCAGGAACCGCTGCTGACGCGTCATGAGGGTCTGGTTTTCGCCATCGCCTGCACGCAGCAGGGTTACGTGCCGACCCACAATCAGGTGTTCAGCCGGCCGCTGACGGGTGATACGGCGGTCGACGCGGTGAACAACCGCACCAAGCGCAAGTTCGACGACCGCACCGGCATTCGCTGTGGCAGTCACCAGCAGCCGGTGCTGTTGCAGACCTACACCCGCGACACCGGCGAACTGATGCACGATCTTTCCGTGCCCATCGTCGTCAAGGGCCGACATTGGGGCGGGCTGCGGCTGGGTTATAGGCCGGAGAAAAGCTGAGGATCAAGCTGCAAGCTGCAAGTGAAGAGCAGTTATCAGTGATCGCGCGTCTTGTGGCTTGCCGCTTGAAGCTTGCAGATCTTCGGGGAGCGTCAATTGTACGACTTAGGCCCTTTAATTATTTAACCGTCCGATATTGAAGTAGGACGCGTCTGAAGTGCAGTTCCATCGGTTGACGGAACGTTAACTGCGATCATCCTGTGAGTATATGTCCGAATATGTAATCGCCTGTTCGGGACTCATGTCAGTACTCACGGATGAATCAAATGACAAAAAAAACTATCAGTCACGCGTCGGCCGATTCCCGCGCCGGCGCGCAGCAGGTCACCGTTCGCTTAGGTGTGTTTTTCGACGGGACCGGCAATAACCGGGTGAACAGCCAGATCGGCGCCGACTGCCAGGCCATGGCGGAAGTCTACGGCGGCGTGCATATAAAAGAATGTGGCGGTCGGCACACTGACGCCGGCAGCAGTTACAGCAACAGCCCGACCAATATCGCGCGACTGGCCGGGTTATATAAACAACAGCGCAAGGCAATCGTTAATGCAGACGGCCTGTTTGTGTATGGCGCGGTGTATGTCAGTGGCGTTGGCACGACCTCTGGCGGGCGCGATTCCCGTTTGTCAGGCCAGGGCTTCGGTCGCGGCACCACTGGCGTGGTGGCGAAAGTGTTGCGTGGCATCAAAAAGCTTGCCGATGAACTTCACACGTTTGAAAGCGACAACCCGGGTTGTGTCATCGGGGCGCTGGAGCTGGACGTGTTTGGCTTCAGTCGGGGAGCGGCGTCGGCCCGGCATCTGGCCAACGAAGTGCTGAAAAAATCCCGTGGCGCGCTGGACCCCGTGCTCGACCCCCGCAAGCTGCCGCTTTCGGACAGCTTTTCATGGGCCAGTGGCAGCGTGCGGTTGAAGGTCATCGGCCTGTTCGACACGGTCGCCGCCGTGGGCGGGATTTCCGATCTGGGCAGCGTTCGGGATGCGGTCAACAAGCGGGTCAATCTGTTTTTGCCCCCCGGGTGCGCGCAGCAAGTGCTGCACCTGGTGGCCGGCGATGAGCATCGGCGCAACTTCGTGCTCAACAGTGTCAAGCCCGACTGGCCCCAGGAAATCGTACTGCCCGGCAGCCATTCGGACATCGGTGGCGGCTATCAGCCCCAGGAAATGGAGAAAGTCTCGCTGTTCCGGCCTCGCCGCAGCCTGGTGAGCGTCAGCACGCCTTATGACACGACGGATGCCTGGCTGCAGGCCCACGCCGAGCTGTCCACGCTTGATGCGGGGCGTCTGCTCGACCCCACCGATGACAGCGCCTCGCTGGGCGTGGAATGTTTCGAACGGTTCGCCAGCAGCTCACGCGGGGTCAAGACAGTGGTGGCGACGGTGAAGCTGGAGCGACGCGTCTACAACCACCTTGCCCTTGTTTACCTGCGGCTGATGCACGCGCTCGCATGCGATGAGGGCGTTCCGTTCCTGCCCATCAAAGAATCAGCGGAAACAAGCCTGCCACCGGAGTTGCGGCCCATAGCCGCCAAGCTGATCAGCCACGCCAAAGGGGAGGGCGGTGCGTTGAGTGACGCCGAGCAGACGCTGTTGTATCGGCGCTACATCCATCGCTCGGCCCACTGGAACAATGCCCGACGCGACTCGCTGGTCGATGGGTTGTTCGTGCATGCCCCTGCGCTCAATGGCCGGCAGACGTTCACCAATCTTGGTCAACTTGCTTATCCACAGTGAGCGAAATGCATTGAAGCAACGGGTGGCGATGATGGCGAATCCGGCAAAAAAAATGGCGGCCTTGGTAGGCCGCCATTTTTTTGCACGTGCGACGGGTCAGGTCGGGGTGTGCAGCAAGACGTTCAGCTCATCGACGATGGGTGCCCAGTCATCATCCAGCTGAATTTTTTCCTTGAGCAGCGCCCCTTGTTGCGGCGACCAGAACTCGGCTTCGGACACTTTCACACCTTCCGGCAGATGATGCCCGGCGACGAACGCGTCGATGCTGGCCTGATCGGACTCCAGCCCCAATTGTTCGAACAACAGCTCAAGCGACGGCGTCATGATTTCCATTTTTTCTCCCGAACGGGTCAAGGACCCGGATTGGCGTGGTCAGTGAGTAACCTTCTGTTGCATGGGAGTGCGCGGGGCAGGCAAGAGTTCTAACTGATTGCCCGAAGGGGCACTGACACACCGCGTGCTTTTAGTGGGACCGGCTTCAGCCGGGAAAGCGTCAGGCGCCACGCCGCAGAATTGAGGGTGCCCCGTCAGGCCTCTTCCCGGCTAAAGCCAGTCCTACGGACACCCTGCGTGCTTTTAGTGGGACCGGCTTCAGCCGGGAAAGCGTCAGGTGTCACACCGAAGAATTGAGGGCGCCCAAACAGGCCTCTTCCCGGCTAAAGCCAGTCCTTCGGACACCCTGCGTGCTTTTAGTGGGACCGGCTTCAGCCGGGAAAGCGTCAGGTGTCACACCGAAGAATTGAGGGTGATCAAACAGGCCTCTTCCCGGCTGAAGCCGGTCCTACAGACACCCTGCGTGCTTTTTGTAGGACCGGCTTCAGCCGGGAAAGCGTCAGGTGTCACACCGAAGAATTGAGGGCGCCCAAACAGGCCTCTTCCCGGCTAAAGCCAGTCCTTCGGACACCCTGCGTGCTTTTAGTGGGACCGGCTTCAGC
>NZ_JASCOY010000054.1:0-38738 GCF_029960075.1 Pseudomonas sp. PS02290 | reverse complement strand
GCACGGTGTAGAGCGCGGTGATCGAGCCGTTTTCGCTCATGCCGGCCCGTTCAACCAGGCGCGGCAGCAGGGTGTAGACCGAAGGCGGCAGGCCGCCGCGCCCGAGGGGTTCGCCGGCGGCAATGCCGATCTCGCGCTGGGCCCGGGCGAAGCGGGTGAGGGAGTCGAGCAGCAACAACACCTTCAGGCCGCGCTCGCGGAAGGCTTCGGCGATGGCGGTGGCGGTGAACGCCGCGCGGGCCCGTTCCATGCTTGATCGGTCCGATGTGGCGCAGACCAGCACCGAACGTGCGCGCAAGGTGGCGTCCAGTTCGTGGTCGAGAAACTCGCGCAGCTCACGGCCCCGCTCGCCGATCAGGCCGAAGACGATCACGTCGCAGTCCATGTTGCGCGCAAGTTCCGCCATCAAGGTGGTCTTGCCGCAACCGGCCCCGGCGAACAAGCCGACGCGCTGGCCTTCGCCGAGCAGAATCGCGCTGTCGATGGCGCGCACGCCCGTGGGCAGCGCTCTGCTGATCCTCGGTCGCTGGGTCGGCGGCAGGGCGTCGGCGATTACCGGCAGGGTGACGCGCCGATCACCGGGGCCGGCGAATGCGCCTTCTGAATCTCCCAGCAGCGGCCGGCCGAAACCGTCGAGCACGCTGCCCAGTAAACGGTCGTCAACGCCGATGCGGTGGGCCATGCCCAGCGGCCGAATGTGCGCGCCGACCTGAATGCCGTCCGGGGTGCCGAGGGCACTGAGCAGCGTGCAATCCCGGGTAAAACCGACGATTTCCGCGAGCATGGTGCTGCCGTCGGATTTGCTCACTTCACACAGGTCACCGACCTTGGCTGCGGGGATCTGGCACTCCAGCAAAATGCCGCTGACGGCACTGACCCGGCCGCTGACCTTCACCGCAGAAAAGCCCTTCAGGCGCTGACGGTGGGCGGATTTCCATTGATCCAACGCCGCGTTCACCAGCTCACCTCGTAATGGCGGTCGCCGTCGAATTGAATGCGGTTGTCGTCGATGCGGGTGAGGCGCAGCCCGGCCAGCTCGTCGCCGACGTACAGCCGCCGACCGTCCGCCGTGACCAGATGGGCGTGGGGCCCGGACATGATCTGCACGATGGTGAACGGCAGGCCACTGGTGCCGGCGGCGACGTTGTCGATCACCGCGACCGGCGTGTCATAGCGGTCCTTGAAACGCTGGAGCATGCGCTGATAGACCAACTGCGATTCCGGCTTGAGGTTGCCGCTCAACGCCAGGCCTTCCGGGGTCTGCTCCACGCTGACATCGCTGAGCAGACGCTCGCTGAGCATGGTGTTGAGCTGACGTTTGACGTCGTCGACGCTGGTCAGCCGTATGCGCTTGCTCGCCGGCTGATCGGTTGTTTTGCCCTTCGTGGTCGAGGGCCTGACGGGCTCTTGTTTAGCGAGCTGCTGCGCCGGCGTACTGATTGCCATCGCGTCTGACGAAGGCGCAGCGCTGCGGCTCAGGCTCCAGGCACTGCCGGCGATGCCCAGCAACACGCCGATGACCACGCCGGTGGTGCGGTTGAAAAAGCGCGAGCGCGACTCGACCTTTTCCAGCGGCGCGCTGGCCGGCGCTTCGGCCTGGGACGTCTGCTCGGACTTCGCCTGAGGAATCACCGCAGGCAGGGAAGGCCAGGGGTCTTGCGCCGGGGACACGCACAGCCAGACCGAACCCAGCACAAAGGCGGTGTTGGGGGTGAGCAGGGTGCTGGCATGAAGGTGTCCCTCTTCATCGGCGATAGAACCGTCGGCAGCGTTGAGCCGCCAGCCTTCGCCCTGGCGTTGCAGGCGACAGTGCAGCTGTTCGACGCCGGGATCATGCAGCGCCAGATCCTGATCGGCGTCAGCGCCAATGCCCCATTGCTCACCCACCAGCGGCAGCGCGGCGCCCTGGTGCAAGCCGGTCAATACGCGTAATTCAAACATGTGACGCTCTCCAGGCACTCAAGCGGCGTACTCGTTATCCAGCGCGTGCGGGTCGTCTTCGTGATCGCTCTCGAAGTCGTCTTCCAGGTCGAAGCGCCCCAGCACTTTCACCTGCGCCGCATTGCTGATTTCGGCAAACGACAGCACCGGCACGTGGTAGAACTCCTCCTGCAGCAAGGTCCGCAGCGGGCTGCGCAAATCCTGGGCGACCAGCAACACCGCGCGCTGGGCGGTGCGCAGCGGGAAGGCGATGTGCAGCTGCTGCACCAGCAACTGGCTGGTTTCGTTGTCCAGCGCGAAGAAGGTTTCGGTCTGGGTCTGGCGCAGGCCGTCCCGCAGAATGCCTTCGCTTTCCGGCGTCAGTACCCAGACCAGCAAGCCCTCAGGGCCGCAATACTGGTGGTAGATCTGCGATTTCAGGGCGATGCGCACGTAGTCGGCGAGCACCGTGACCTCGCGCTCGTGCTGGCCGTGTTCGATGAGGGTTTCAGCGATGACCCGGATCGCCCGCAGCGGCACGCACTCCGAGGCCAGGCGTTGCAGCACCGCCGAGAAGCGCGCCAGCGGCAGCACGCGCTGCATTTCCTGGGCAAGCTCCGGCTGCTCCGATTCCAGCCATCCGAGAATCGCTTTGGTCTCCTGCAGGCCGATGAACTGCGGGCCACACGACTGCAGCGCGCGCTCCATGCGCTCGATGATCAGCGTGGTCGCGTCGATGCGTTCGATGTGGGCTTCCTGCAGTTGCGGCGCGTCGGTCGGCAGCCACAGCCACTGACCTTCCTCGCGCTCGAGGCTGCCGTACACCGCTGACTCCAGCGAGGCCGACTCCGGCAGGCTTTCCACTGAACGCGCATCGACCGCCACGTGGGTCTGGCTGAGCGTGGCCCGGAGCAGGGGGACTTCGTAGACCGAAAAGCGAAACTCGTCCGGCGGCAACAGCTCGCTGGTTTCGATGATGAACGAGGGCAGGGTCAGGCCGTATTGCACGACCAGCCGATTGCGTCGCTGACGGATTTCGCTGACCAGCGCTTCGATCTGCGCAGGGTTTTGGCTGGGGTGAAACTGCATCACGAACTGACGGCTCGGGGAGAAGGTACGCAAGTCCTCGCGGCCGTTCATTTCCGGCGCGACGGCCACCGCCTGGGCCTGCTCGGCCTTGGGCTTGGCGCGGTGCAGCTGGAGCAGGCCGCCGACGCCGCAGATGATCGAGATGACCACGAACACCGCCGTCGGCATGCCCGGCAACGCGGCGAAGCCGAGCATCGCCACCGCCGCGATGATCCACGCCTTGGGCTGGCTGGTGATCTGCTCGGCGATCTCCCTGCCGATGTTGGCTTCAACGCCGTTTTCGCCACTGGGCACGCGGGTGATGATCATGCCGCAGGTGACCGAAATCAGCAGCGCCGGAATCTGCGCGATCAGGCCGTCGCCGATGGTCAGCACGGTGTAGACCTGCAAGGCGTCGCCGGCGGTCATGTTGTGCTGCACCACGCCGATGGCGATGCCGCCGATCATGTTGATGGCGACGATGATCAGGCTGGCGATGGCGTCGCCGTTGACGAACTTCATGGCCCCGTCCATGGCGCCGAACAGCTGACTTTCCTTGCCCAGTTCGGCGCGGCGTTTACGCGCTTCGTGGACGCTGATCAGGTTGGCGCGCAGGTCACTGTCGATGGACATCTGCTTGCCCGGCATCGCGTCGAGGGTGAACCGAGCGCCGACTTCCGCCACCCGTTCCGAACCCTTGGTGATCACCAGAAAGTTGACCACGGTGAGGATCAGGAAGATCACCAGGCCTACCGCCAGGTTGCCGCCGACCACAAACTGCCCGAACGCTTCGACGATGTGCCCGGCGTCCTGATTGAGCAGGATCAGGCGGGTGGTGGAAATCGACAGCGCCAGACGAAACATCGTCGTCAGCAATAGCACCGCCGGAAAGGTCGAGAACGCCAAGGGGCGCGGCAGGTGCATCGCCAGCATGATCAACAGGCAGGAAATGCAGATGTTGATGGCGATCAGCACGTCCACCAGGCCGGTGGGCAGCGGGGTGATCATCATGAACACGATGGCGATGACCACGAACGCACCGACGATTTCCGAGCGGCGCATGGCGGCAAGCGCGATCGCATTGAGCAGGTTAATGACACGATCCATCAGGCGAGGCCCCCCTGGAGCTGGTTCTGTTCCTGCCGAGTCAGTTCGGCCATGAGAATGAGCAGGTTGCCCAAGGCGTTCTGGCGGCTTTTCAGGTCGCGCCAGAGCAGAATCGGCAGCTGTTGCAGCATGGGCCGCAGCCCGTTGAGAAACGCCAGTTGATGCTTGAGCTGCTTGCCGCCGATGTGTTGCGTCAGCTGCAGGGTTTCGCCCAGGCTCATGCCCTTGCCCGACAGCGCCAGCAGGTGTTTGAGAAAGGCCGCCGCATCCACTTGCAGCCCGGGATTCTTGTTGCGCATGCGGCCCAGCAGATGCTCGCAACTGCGCAGCAGGGTGGTGACGTGCCGCGCGGTGTTCAGGCCATGCATCAAGGTGCGCAGTTGCGCCGGCGAGGTGGACGGCGTGAGGGATGAAAGATCGTCGGCGAGGGCGCTGCGCATGTCCCGCAGGTTCAGCTCGAATTCGCCGGGTTCTTCCTGTTCGTTGATCAGCGCGTCGATCAGCCCGGTGATGTTCTGCTGCCCGGCCACCGCCACGCTGTACAGATTGCGCAGGGCGCCGCGGCGTTTTTCCGAGGTCGGCCGGGAAAATGCCTTGGCGCTGTTGATGCCGGCCCGGGTGCGCTTGCCGTATTGGCGACGCAGTTGCTTGAGCTGCTGGCTCAGTACCACGTGCTCGCCCATTTCGCCGTCGGCCTGGGCCTGCTTTCTCGCCGCCTGCAGCATCACATGGGCCTTGGCCGGGTCGCCGTCGGTGTAGCTCAGAATCTGCGCCAGGCTCGACGCGTTCTGGTTTTGCAACTGCTTGCGCAAGTTGCGCGCGGCGTCGTCGAGACCTTTGTCCTGGCTGCCCATCAACAGCTGATACAGCTCGCCCAGTTTCACCGCCCGGGATTGCAGCGCGTTGCCGCTGGCCAGCAGCTCCCGCTGGCTGAGGCTGCGGCTCTGCTGAACCAGTGCCGAGGCGAACCGCGCGACCTGTTGCGGCGAGGTGCCGTTGACGTTCGGCGGATTGACATGCAGCGGCGCGGGCGCAGGCGCCTGCATTTTTGCCGGCGCGATCGCGGGTGTTTGCAATGCCTGTGGGGCAATGGGGGCGGCGATCTTCATAAGTCGGCTCTGGATAGCTCGGTTCGGGGCCTGGTCATGGGTCCTGAGTGGAGCGCGGCCGCAATGCGGTTCCATCTATTTGTGCGCGGACGTGGGGGCAGACCGATCTGTGCCAAATCTCGTCGGAGAAACAGTGTGTTCGCGCAAAGATTTGCACAGCGTTGTTCTTGTTATTTTTATTTGTATATAAAAATCAACGACTTAAATGATTTCCATGGATGGCACGCATATCGCTATAGGGCTATTACACTCAAAACAAGGAAGAGCCCTGATGTTTTCCAACCTTGCGATTCTCGATATGGACTCCCCGGCGCGCCGTCCTGCCCAGGGGATACGTCACCTGACCAGTGATCAGATCAAGATGATTCGCGGCTTCATTCAGAAGCGGGTCATGAACCCGGAAGATGTCGACGACATTCTGCAAAGCACCTTTCTGGAAGCGCTGCGCAGCGAGCACAAGTTTCAACACGCAAGCAAACCCCAGACCTGGCTGTGCGGCATTGCGCTGAACCTGATCCGCAATCACTTTCGCAAGATGTACCGCCAGCCGTATCAGGAAAGCTGGGAAGACCACACCCACTCCGAACCCGACAGCCATGGCGACATCGGCCATCAAGTCGACGGCCATCGTCAGTTGATGCAGGTGGTCAGGGCCATCGGCACGCTGCCGTCGAACATGCAGCGGGTGATCGAAGTGTCGCTGGAGATGGACGGCAATTATCAGGAAACCGCGTCGTCCCTCGGCGTGCCGATCGGCACCGTGCGCTCACGCCTGTCCCGTGCCCGGGAGCAACTCAAGCGGCAGATGGACCCGTTTGCCTGAGCATCCAGTGGGGCTGGCTGGACGCGAACTGTGTAGGACCGGCTTCAGCCGGGAAGGCGTCAGGCGTCACGCCGCAGGATGGATGGTGTTCACACAGGCCTCTTCCCGGCTGAAGCCGGTCCCACTAAAAAGCATGGCGTGCATCCAGTGGGACTGGCTGAACGCGGACTTTGTGGGACCGGCTTCAGCCGGGAAGACGTCGGGCGTCACGCCGCAGGATGGATGGTGTTCACACAGGGCTCTTCCCGGCTGAAGCCGGTCCCACTAAAAAGCAGCAGCCCGCTCGGTGTCCGAGTAACAAGCTGAAACATTTATCGGAACCGACGCGGCGCAGCAGCCACACAGTTGCCATCCTTCACGCCCGGATGACGACTCATGCGTATCTTAAGCACCCCTCCCAACGCCGCTGCTTCCCAATCTGCTGGCGCCGATACCGCCCAGGGATTGCCGCTGACTGACGCCACGCCCGCGCTGTTGCTGAAAGGGGGCGCCGATCCAAATATTCGCTTCGGCGCGTCGACCCAGCCATCGCCGGCGAACGGTGCTTATGCCGGCAATAGCCCTGGCCGCACAGGCGCTGCGGGCAAGGCTCAGAGCATCGAACAGCAACTGCTGTCATTGCTGACCCAGCTCACGCAGCTGTTCAAGGGGCAGGCGCCGTCGTCTCCCGAATCCGCCACGTCATCCCCTGACGCCGCCGCGCAAAACGCACCCGCTTCCGGTGCCGTTCCCGTTCCCGCAACCAGTCCGCAACCTGCCGCTCCAGTCACGGCCGCTGCCCCCGCAGCGCCGGTCGAGGCTGCAAAACCCGCTGAAGCTACTCAATCCGAAGCACCCAAAGCCAGCGAAGCCGCGTTTCTCGATGATTCGAAATACTCGTCGCCCAAGGAGCTTGAACGTTGGGCGCCAATGGTTGCCAACCTCCCGCCGGACCAGCGCGAGCAGGCGGCCAAAGAGCTGAATCGACCCATCGCCGCCGCGCGCATGGCCGCTGAAAAAGGCCCGGATGCGGCCAAGGCCATGGACTTCATCAACGCCAACCCGTCGCTCAAAACGGCAGTCGATACCGGCAAGCACGGCGGCAAAGCGGACGGCAAGATCACCGACGGCGATCTCAAGGCCTTCGCCAAGAACATGCAAAAAGCTGCCGACAGCGCGGACAAGGACATTGCCAACTACCAGAAAGACCATCCGGACGCCGACCCTCAATCCCTGGAAATGGTCCGCAGCGCCGCGTTGATGCGCGCCAACGAACCCCTGACCAAGGCCGCCGATCCCAAGCATGCCCTGGGCGCCGACGGCAAAACCAAGGTCGATGGCCTGACCAGCGCCGACGGCCTCAAGGCCATTCAGAACGACAACCCGGGCCTGGCCGGACCGCTGAAGCAGGCGGCGAAAACCTGGTCGCAACCCGGCTTTCTCACGCAGATCGATCAGGGCGGCCTGAGCGGTCGTTCGCTGGCGGCCCACAGCCCGGACAAGCTGTTCAACGCCAAGAACATCAGCGACTGGATCAGCAAGCAGACGCCCACCAATGGCGGCGAATTTGCCAGCGTGCTCAGCGATGCCGCCACCCTCAACTCAGTGGCCAATGTCGATATTTCCAAGTTGGGCAAGGATGTGTTCGACAACCCGTCCGCCTACACCGGCGAGCAGAAAGCCGCGGTCATGATCAAGCTGCAACAGACCCAGCAGAGCGTCGTCGCCGGCCAGGACCTGCGCAAGACCGGCAAGACCGAAGAGGCGTTGAACGAGAAGATCGGCCAGCTCCAGGCCGATCCTGAGGTGCAAGCCTTCCTCGACAAACAGATACCGCAGCAGTCCCGCGCGCTGGTCGCCAGCACGCCGTCGTTGCAGAAAGCCGTCACCGAGCAGATGCAGAAGGTCAACAGCGGCGAGGCCCTGCAAGCGGACCTGAACACGGCTGACAAGGCCACCAAGAAGGACAAGCCGAACGCCGATTACAGCAGCGCTTTGGGCGGATTGTCGGCGCAGTTGCAGATGCAGAAAGACCTGCTCGGTGACAACGCGAACGTGCCGACCGCGCAACAGGTACTCGGTCAGCGGCCTGATCTGCAGGGCAAGATTCAGGACTCGTACGTGCGTAACTTCAGCGAAGGCGGCGCCGTCCGGCAGTTGCTCGATCAGAAGAAAGCCGACGGTGAAGAGGCATTGCAAACCGCCGACGCGCAGAAGGCCGCCTACGACAGCGTGCTGCCCGACACCTTCGTGCAGAGCCAGCAATCGCGCTATGTGGATTCGACCTTCCACCATCTGGAAGACACCAAGAGCGGTCGCAAGGTGCTGGAAAACGCCAAGGGCGATAAAGACCACGCGCCGTCGATGGCCGCACAGGTCGCCTCGAATATGGGTCCTTCGGCGCTGCGCTCGGTGGCAGGCTTTGCCTCGGTGTCAGACATGCTCGCCCGCGGCGACAAGACCGATGCCGCCAAGACCATTTACGACAGCACCAAATCCGGCCTCTCTGCGGCTAAGCACGGTTATGACGCCGTGGCGAAATCCGCCGGGCGCGCGGGGCTGGGCGAGGTGGCGGCGAAAGTTGGCGGTCGCGTTGCCGGCATGGTCGTGGGAGAGGCAGCAGGTTTGGCCGCCGGCGCTGCCATTGGTGCGTCCATTCCGGTGATCGGCTGGATCGCCGACGCCGCCATGAGCCTGGGTTTCGGCATCTCCGCCATCATCGAAGCCGTCAAGAAACACAAGGCCCAGAAGGCCTTCGATCACAACGTCGACCCGGTCCTCGATCAGTTCGGCATCCCCAAAGCCCATTGATGTTTCCTGACCCGAAAGAGGTAAGTGATCATGAGTATCGGTATTTCCCAGGTTCGGCCGTTGAGCGATCCCGCCGCCCACCCGGATTTCTCCTCCCTGAGCGGCAAGCCCGGCCAGAGCAATTCCCTGGGCGGTGGCGGCGGCGCCGGTCAGGCCCTCGACGCCAGTTCGATCCTGTTTGCCCATGCCGGGCAGTCCCAGGTCAACTTCGGTTCCCCTCAAAATCAGGACCCGACGACCAACGCCGCTAATCCCCTCACAAGTGGCGCAGACCAGAACGGCATCGCCCAGCAACTCATGGCGTTGATCATCCAGTTGATGCAAATGTTGATGCAGAACAACCCCAATCAGACCGGCAATCCCGCTGCGCAGAATAATGCAGTGACCGGCGGCGGGGGAGGTGGTGGCGGCGCGACCGAGGGTGCAGGCGGTGGCGATGGTGCTGGCGTGGCGGAAGGTGCCGGCGGTGGTGCCGAAGGTGCTGGCGCTGCTCAGGCGGCTGCAGCGCCTGCGGCCAATGCTGGTGCGGTGTCGAACGATACTTCTCTCAGCGGCTCGGGCGATTTGCATCTGCCACAACAGCTCGAGCCCTATCGCAACGACATCATGGATGCGTCCAAGGCCACCGGCGTACCGCCGAGCATTCTGGCCGGACAGATCTGGGCAGAGTCCCGTGGTCAGTTGGGCCAAGACACCACCAACGTCAACGGCAAGACCGATGCGGGCGTGATGCAGGTCAACGCCGACACGTTTGCGGCCCTCAAGCGAGACAACCCCAACGAGCTCGGCAACGCCGACGTCAACAACGCCCACGACAACATCATGGCCGGCGCGTTGTACATGCGTGATCAGAAAGCGACCTTCGGTGACTGGGATTCGGCGCTGCGCGCCTACAACTCGGGCCCGGACAAAGTCAACAAGGGCAACCTCGCGGATGCTGGCGGCGTGGGCGATCCGAAGTACGTCGAGAACGTCATGAACTTCGCAAAAATCATCGAAAGCGGTCAGGGGCAATTGCCGGCCTGATGTTCGGTGTGAATCCACAGGGGGCGGGGCGCGCAGATGTCGCGCTCCTTCCACAGCGTGAAGTGCCACCGACCCACATGGGCGTTAAGAGATCAGAGCCTTTGCCATGAACACGCTGTTGGGATCATCCTGGTAATCACCGAATGGCCCTCGACGCTGATACCCGTTGCGCTCGTAAAACGAGATGGCTTCGTGTTGCAGATACCCGGTCTCAAGCATGACTCGCCCGCAGCCTCGTCTCCGAGCCTCATCTTCCAGAACACCCAGAATCCTGCCGGCAAGGCCCTGCCCGCGGAAGGCAGGTTGAGTGAACATCCGCTTCAGCTCGCCGTGAGTCGCGTGCACCACCAGCGCCCCGCAAGCCACGGCCTCTCCATCGCTGGAGCGGGCAACGGCGAAGCCTGTATTTTTCGAAGAAAGCGCTTTTATATCGATGCCATGATGACTCTCAGCCGGGTAGAGAGGCACCTGATAGGCATCAAGCGCTTCAATGAGGGCGATCACTTCCGGCTGGTCGGGTGATTCAAGGGAAACGGTGGGTGGATTCAAACGCCTGCGCTCCGTTGGCCAGATGCCAGATCAATGGGATGCGACGGATATTCGCTCGATCACGTCCCATGAATCAATCCACGCCAGTGGAGCAGTAAACGCCTTTGTGCATTCCAGGCAGGCTTGCCCTGCCTGGAATCATGCTTTACCGATTACGAGTGACCCGCCAGACGGTGTTCGCCAGGTCGTCGGCGATGATGAGTGCACCGCGCGGGTCCACCGTCACGCCGACTGGCCGCCCGCGGGTTTTCCCGTCGGCGCCGCGAAAGCCGGTCGCAAATTCAATCGGCGCACCGTTCGGACGGCCATTGCTGAACGGCACGAAGATGACTTTGTACCCGACTGGATTTTCCCGGTTCCAGCTGCCGTGTTCGCCCACGAATACGCCGTCGGCATACTTTTCACCCATCGCCGGGATGGAAAAATCCACGCCAAGCGCGGCGGCGTGGGAACCGAGGCTGTAGTCGGGTTTGATGGCGGCAGCGACCATTTTAGGGTTCTGCGGCTGGGCACGCGTGTCGACGTTTTGACCCCAATAGCTGTAAGGCCACCCGTAAAATCCACCCTCGCGAACCGAGGTCAGGTAGTCCGGGACCAGATCCGGGCCAAGTTCATCGCGCTCATTGACCACCGCCCATAACTTCCCGGTTTGCGGCTGGATGGTTAACGCCGTCGGGTTGCGGATGCCGGTCGCGTACGCTTTGTGGGCACCGGTTTCGGCATCTACCTGCCAGACCCTGGCCCGGTCGAGTTCGACCTCCATACCGCGCTCGGTCACGTTGCTGTTCGATCCGATGCCGACATACAAGGTGCGCCCGTCGTCACTGACAGCCAGTGACTTGGTCCAGTGGTGGTTGATTTCAGCGGGCAAGTCAGTGACTTTGATCGGTGGGCCGCTGGCCTTGGTCTGGCCCTCTTGATAATCGAAACGGACCAATTCGTCCTGGTTGGCCACGTACAATTTGCCGTTGGCAAACGCCAGCCCGTAGGGCGCGTTGAGGTTTTCCGCGAACACCGTCTTCGTCTCGAAGACGCCGTCACCGTCTGCATCCCGCAGCAAGGTCAGGCGATTGCCGCCTTTGACCTTGGTGTTGCCTTGGGCCTTGATGTACCCCGCGATCACGTCCTTGGGTTTGAGTTTCGCGGCGTTTCCGCCACGGCCTTCAGCCACGAGGATATCGCCGTTGGGCAGCACAAGCGTCTGGCGGGGAATCTGCAAGTCGGCGGCGATGGCCGTCACGCTATAGCCCTCAGGTACGGTGGGCTTCTGGTCGCCCCACAACGCCGGTTCGGCAATCTTCATGCTGGGTAAAAGACCGCGCTGGGCAGCCGGCAATTTTGGATCGGGCCCCAATGCCTGGGTGGCATCCCCGGCGTCACCGCAGCCACTTAACAACAACGCGACGCTGATCGCGGTCAGTTTGATCGAGTGGCTCATTGTCCTTCTCCCGAACGGATGCTGGTGAGTCCCAGCCACGCCGTCACGGCAATCAGCAGCGTGGTCAGTGCGGAGAGAACGAGGCCCGACGGCATGCTGGCGAAGGCATCCTTGGCGTGTTCAAAGGCGTTGACGAGCCCCAGTGCCCAGGTCACCACCAACAAGACGAGGTAGACCACGGGGCGCCCGGCTTTGCGATCGGCCCGGATCAGATTGACCAGCGCGAACAGTACGGCGAGTCCGCAGAACACCAGCCCCCCGGCGATAAGCCAGGACGCGAAGTTGCTCCATTGGATCTGATAGGTCTGGTAGTAGGTGATGTCGCTCAGCAATGCGCCGAGAAACAGCGGGACGGTGCCGGCCAGCAATATCGCGTGTAGCGGGCCTGGCGGGTTTCGGTAGACAAGATGGGCGGTAGTGTTCACGACGGCTCCCTATTTTACTGACGCTTATGCTGTGCAGATGAACTGACCCATCAGGGCCGCGCAGGGTGCGCATCGTTTGGGATCAATTGGTCAAGAACATAGTTCACGTTATTTGGGCGTTCCGAATATGCAGTTACAACTGCGCATTCGGTGGCCACGGAGGTGAACCGGACGTTACCCATATGGCCACTGATGTTTAGCGTGACGGCCGACCCGCGCCAAATGCCTCATCGACCCGCGCTAACTGCTCACCGGTCAGGGTGCCGGCGTAGTAATGCAGCTTGATCCAGGCCATCAAGTACTCATATCGAGTCTTGGCCAGGTCCTGACGGGTGCTGTAAAGCTGTTGTTGCGCATTCAGTTCGTCCAGGTTGACCCGCTCGCCACCCTTGATGCTGTATTGCGTGGACACCACCAATGCCTCCGCTGAAGCCAACGCCTTGTCGTAAGCACGGATTTTCCGTACGCCCGTGGCGCAAGCGTTGAACTGTCGGCGCAACTGGATCAACGTCTCACGGGTTTTGCCCTCAAGGTCATACTCCGCTTGCTCCAGGCTACGACTGGCCTGGCGGCTGGAGGCGCTGACCCCACCACCTGCGTACAGCGGCAGGCTGATTTCCAGGCCAATGGTATTGGTGTCGTAACGCTGGTTGTAGGTATTGCCGCTGTCGGATTCCATGCTGCGCACCGTGGCGTAAGCGTTGAGCTTGGGCAGATGCCCGGCGACGTTGCGTTTCACCTCCTGATGCGCGACTTCCAGCAGCTGGCGCTGGGAGGCGAGGTCGGCGTTCTCACTCAAGGCGATGGCATTCCACGCTTCGTACGTGGTGGGCGTCAGCGCAAGGAAGTTGAACGGCGTACGCAGAGGCGCCAGTTCGTCGATGCGCACCTCAGGCACGCCGATCAAGGCCCCGAGCTCGCGCAACGCTGCGTCTTGCTCATTCTGCGCTTCGATTTCCTCGGCACCGGCCAATTCGTAACGGGATTCGGCTTCCAGAATGTCGGTGCGGGTGCCTTCGCCCTGATCGAACATCTGTCGGTTTTGCTCGAACTGCCGCTCGAACGCCTTCTTCTTTGCCTCGGCAATTTCGATCTGATCGCGACTGAACAGCGCCTGGCTGTAAGCGGACAACACCCGCACCAGCAACTCCTGACTTTTGCCTCGAAAGGCCTGGTCGGCAAACAAGGCCTGTGCCACACCCTTGCGGTAGTTGGCGTAGGCCTCGTAGTCGATGATCGGCTGCTGCACGCTCAGCGTCGAACCGAAACTGTTGTAGTGACGGTCCTCGCGGGAGTTGGGGCGATCGTCGCTTTTGTAGGTGGCCCTCGAGTCGTTGCGTCCCTTGTTGTAGTTCCAGGCCACGTGGGGCAAGAGCCCGGCACGGCCGATATTACGATTCTCCAGCCCCGCGTCACGCTCCTTCATGGCGCCGAGGAACACCGGGTCGTTACGCAAGGCCTGCTCATAAACGTCAAACAAACCCATTGCCTGGGCCTGCATGTTGGCGCTGATCCACAGCAGTGCTGCCAGCCAGATTTTCATGTACCGAAACATCCTATTCCTCGGTCAGTGCCATTCCTGCGCGATCCATCAAAGGCTTGAACAGGTAATTGAGAAGAGAGCGCTCGCCTGTGCGCACGAACATCTGCGCCGGCATGCCGGGTTTGATCACAAGGCCCTTGAGTGTGGCCAGCGCCTGGTCGGTGACAGTGCTGCGCACGACGTAGTACGGCTGACCACTGCGCTCGTCGAGCAACTGATCGGCGGAAATCAGGCTGACCGTGGCATTCACGCGCGGCGTACGGCTCTGATTGAACGCGGTGAAGAGCACATCCACTGGCAGCTGTTCGGCCACCTTGTCGACCATGTTCACCGGCAAGTGGCCTTCGATCTCGAGGCCCTCGCCCTGGGGCACGATTTCCAGCAGCGATTCACCGCCATGCACCACCGCGCCTTCGGTGTGCACCGAGAGGTTCACGGCAATGCCATCGGCCGGAGCGTTGATTTCACTGTGGGTCAGACTGAATTGTGCCGAGGCCAGTTGCTGGCTCAGCGTGATGCTTTTCAGCTCGGCATCGGCCAGTTGCCCGCGCACTTCCTTTTGATACTCCTCGACACCTTGCTGCAGGCTCAGCCGTGATTGCTCGATTTGCTGAGCGACCCGGCCTGTGTCACCGGTGTTCTGTGCCAGATCACGTTGCACCTGAGACAGTTGCCGGTCGTAGTCCATCAAGCGGTTGCGGGCGATGTAGCCTCGTTCGGCCAGCGGCCGGAGGTTTTCCAGTTGCTGGCGCAAGGACTCGGCCTGGGCTTGAAGGTCATTGCGCGCCTGGCGCATGCCGGCGAGTTGGGCAATGCCACCTTCGATGCTTGCATGGATGCCTGCCTGGGATCGCTGAAACGCCTGATGACGGCTGCTGAACAACTGCCGCTGGCCTTCCAGCACGCCGAGCAGCTGTGGAGACGCTTGCTGTAACAGGGCCTCGGGAAAGCGTACCTGCACACTGCCGTCTCGTTCTGCCTGGAGCCTGGCGATGCTGGCCTGGGCCAGTTCGTACTGGGCACGCAACGATTGCACGTCGGCCTGCACCTGGGTGTGGTCAAGCTGGAACAGTGGTTGGCCCTGATGCACTAATTGGCCCTCGCGCACCATGATGCGACTGACCACGCCGCTGTCCACCGACTGCACCGCTTTGCGCTTGCCGGAGACCACCACTGTGCCAGGCACGGCGATGCCTTGGTCGAGCGGGGCAAGTGCAGCCCAGAGGAAAAAGCTGCCGGCACCGAGCAGGGCCAGCCACCAGCCTGCGCTGACGAAAAACTGTGCACTGCGTTCGGGTTTGATGATGTGTTCATTCATGGCGCTGGCCTCCTTGCTGCGCGCCAAGCTGGCGACTGGTACTTACCCCTTGCACCCCTTGCACCCCTTGCGACCGTTCAGGCGCAGGCTGGGTACCGGAGAGCGCTTTCAAAACATCACGCGCCGGGCCGAACAATTGCAGCCGTCCGTCGTTGAGCACCAGCAGACGGTCAGCCTGATTCAGTACGGCAGAGCCATGGGTAATCAGAATCACCGTGCAACCGCGAGCCTTGAGCTGCGCGATGGCAGCGGCCAATGCGGCTTCGCCGTTGCTGTCGAGGTTGGAGTTGGGTTCGTCGAGCACCACCAGCTTCGGCTCGCCGTACAGCGCACGGGCCAGCGCCACGCGCTGCTTCTGACCGCCGGACAGCCCGGAGCCGCCATCGCCTAACTGCGTGTCATAGCCTTGGGGCAGGCGCAGGATCATTTCGTGCACGCCTGCCAGTCGGGCTGCGGTCACCACCTGGTGCGGATCGGCGCTGGTAAAGCGTGCGATGTTGTCGGCAATGCTGCCACTGAACAGTTCGATATCCTGGGGCAGATAACCGACATGGGCGCCCAGCGCGGTCCGGTCCCAGCGGTGCAACTCAGCACCGTCCAGACGAACCACCCCGGCCAGGGGTTGCCAGACCCCGATCAACACCCGGGCCAAGGTTGACTTGCCAGAGCCGGACGCCCCCAGCACACCGAGGGTTTCTCCGGCATTCACGGTGAAACTCAGTTGCTGCAGCGTCACGGTGGTCCGCCCCGGTGGTGCGGCACTGAGTTGCTCGACACTGATATGCCCGGTGGGAGCGGGCAGGGGCATGGGCGTCGGACGCTCGGGGTGGGCGATCAGCAGGGCGTCGAGGCGCTGCCATGCCAGCCGCGCGGAACTCCACTGTTTCCAGACCGCGATGAGTTGATCGATCGGGGCCAGCGCACGACCCATCAGGATGGAGCCGGCGATCATCATGCCGCCGCTCATCTGGCCTTCGATGACCAGCAGGGCACCCAGCCCCAGCACCAGTGATTGAAGGCACAAACGCAGGCATTTGCTGAACGAACCGATCAGCGCGCCGATGTCGCTCGCCCGGTTTTGCCGCTCCAGAAAACGGCTGTGCACGGCGAACCAGCGCTGGCGCAACGGTACCAGCATGCCCATGGCCTGGATCGCTTCGGCATTATTCAGGTGGCTGCCGGACAACTGGCTCGATGCAACAGAAAAGTGCCCGGCCTGGGCCAGTGGCTTGCGGGTCAGGGTTTCATTCAGCCACGCGAGGGCGATCAAGATCACCGCACCCACAGTGGCAAACACGCCCAGCCAGGGGTTGAAGAGAAAGATTACCGCCAGGTAGATGGGGAACCACGGCGCATCGAAGAAGGCGAACAACGCCGGGCCGGTGGCGAACTGCCGGACCAGGGTCAAATCGCCCAGGGCCTGTGCGGCATTGCCTTCGCCCAGGCTGAGGTTGCGTTCGAAAGCCGCCTGGTACACCTGCAGGTTTAGGCGTCGCTCCATATCGCTGCCGATACGGATCACCACAAAGCTGCGTATGGCTTCCATCAGCCCGATGAACATGAAAAAGGCGACGACCATCACGGTCAGCATCGCCAGCGTGGTTTCGTTTTGCGATGACAGCACCCGGTCGTAAACCTGCAACATGTAGACCGAGGGCACCAGCATTAACACGTTGATCAGCGCGGTGAAGGCGCCGATGCTGAGCAGGATGCCTTTGTAGGCCTTGAGCGTGGCCCACATGGGCGCGCGCGGCAGGGGGCTTGGCCGGCCTTGGGTCATGGGGGTTCATCCTTGAAAAAGAGTCAGGAGCGTGGGGTGGTGCTTGCGGCGTCGCGTTGCAGAAAAAGGGTGCGGCCGTCGGGCAGTCGGGCCATGTAGAACCCTTCTCGCTGGCGACCCATGTGCACCAGGAGTTCATCGTGGTTGTCGACCAGCGCGATGCCATCAGGCGTCGGGTACCAGGTGGCCGGTGTGCCGCCCAGCCAATGGCCGGCGCAGGCCAGATCCCCGGCAAGCTTTCCGTCCTGTTCTTGCAGAATCAATGTGCAGGGTTTCTGCGCATCGTCCTTGGGGTAAAACTGCCAGGGACCGGCCAGTTCGGCGGGGCTCGCGAGACGTAGGCTGCTGGCCATGAGGGGGGCTCCGCTTAAGGTGAAAAGCGTCGTGAACAGACACGCCGCGGTCTTCCAGTTCATTGATCTGCTCCGGATCAGGCAGGGACGGCGTTTGCACGCCGCCCCCTCAGGCTTAAACCACGATGTCTGTGGTGGCGGCCTGGCCTACGGTGTTAACCAGGAAATCGGCCGCACGGTCACCCGTGAAGTCAATCGACAAGGTGCTGCCGGTGCTGATCTGGGACAACACGGCCTGACCTGCCGTGCCGCTGAACGCACTGACGAACGTCAGCGGAATGTGGCTTGTCGCAAACTCCGGCATGGCCGACAGATCGATTTTGTCCTGACCGCTGACAAAGTCCATGATCTGGTCCGGGGCCGACGGCCGTGAGTCGCTGCTGGCCGCGAATACAAACGTATCCGCCCCCGTACCGCCCCACAGTTTATCGGCACCGCCGCCACCGAAGATGATGTCATTGCCGACACCGCCACGGAGTTCGTTGGCTGCGCCATTGCCAATGATCAGGTCATTGCCCGAGCCGCCAATGGCGTTCTCGATGACCACACCTTTGGCAATGGACACGTTGCCCACCAGGCCGCCGACATCCGAAAACGAAGCCTCGTTGAGGTTGATTTTCTGGTTGTTGGTGTAGCCGGAGAAGTCCAGGGTGTCCTTGCCACCGCCATCCCATACCGCGAACACCAACTTGGACGACGAAGACGTCGCCGAGTAGTAGTCACGATCTGCCGTGGAGTTGAACCCGTAGGTGGTGTCTGCGGCGCGTGTCGCGAGATTGGCACCGTACAGCTTTTGTACGGCGGTAATATCGTCGAGCAGGGGTGCCGAAGCGTAGGCCCCTTTGGCGTTCTGGCCGGTGTTGGTTTCGCTCCAGTAGCTCATCACGCTGTAGCCGCGAGTGTCCTGGGCGTAGGTGGCATCGGCATAGGTCGGGTTGCCGTTGCCGGCGTTGTAATCGCCGGGGTGCGACAGGCCCAGGGTATGGCCGATTTCGTGGGTGAGGGTCTGGCGCCCGTAGTTGTTGGTGCCAGGGTTGGCGTTGACCTGGTAGCTGCTGTTGATCATGTACCAGGACTGACCTGCATACGAACCGCTATCCGGGAGATAGGCAAACGCCGCGCCGCCGTTGTCACCGCTGTAGTTGCCGAATGTCATGTGCCCGTCACCGCCGGAGTTGGCTTGGGTGAAGGTGACTTTCGCTACATCGGCCCACGACTGCATCGAAAGCTTGGCCTGGGATTGTTGCAGTGCCGAAAAGGCGCTGAACGTGCCCAGGGTGCGATCGAAATCGGCGGGTCGGCTGGTCAGGAAGGTGTAGGTCAACTCGATGGTGCCGCTCCTGTTTGAGTCTGCCCATGCGGCATGGTCGCGCAAGATGTAGTCGGCTGCCTGGTCCACCGTGTACGACGGTTTTCCATTGATCGGGCTACCGCCTCGGTCGTACTGGTGGCTGAACGTGTTGATCTGGTTGTATGCAGCGCTTGGGCCCTGTGGCGTGACGCTGAGGGCATTGAGTTTAAGTTTCGACATTCAGACATATCCTTGTCTGCGTGAAAAAAAACGACCGAATGACCTCAGGTGCGAGGTCATCCAATCACTCGCTTGGTGCATGAAGCGAGGAAAAACTGGCACAGGGTTGGGACGATGGTCCAGCGATTTCATCGAAAATGTATCAAGATTTCTCAAAACTGTAACAAATTCGACAAAAATTTGTACTCAGGTGACACGCTGGCGTTACACCTTTTGAGAATTGGGGTGGTCAGCAGCCCTGCGCGACAGGGTTGTCAGCGACGGGGAAAGTGAGGGTGATCAACCGGTCTTTCCCAGACCGCTTTGATGGGGCAAACGAGTAATGGATGGCCATGCTTCTGTTGGTCTGAACTTTGCTAAAGCCCTGTTACAGGCGGCCTCGATCACAGAAAATTGGCGCGAAGGCACTCCTGAAATTACCTTTAGTTTTGAATCGGCATGCCCTACGACGCGCATGCCCGGAGCCGGCCATGAGTACTCTCTCGGAAATTGCAGCAAACCTTTTGAAACGCGAAGACAGTCCCGAGAAAGCCGCTGCGCAGGCTGGCCCCCGTGGACCGATGGGTTGGGAGCAACTGATGATGCTCTCGAAAGAGAAAGACATCGTGAAGTGGCAGGCCGCGTTGTCCCGGCTCATTGCAGACAATCCCGGTCAGCGTCGAGTGACCGTGATGCGCGTGATTCAGGGCGGTCTGGCCTGACATTACCCGGGGTGTGGTTGGTCCGCTTGTCGACGCAATGTCTCGCGAGCGGCTCGCGCTGCTTCTAGTGGGACCGGCTTTAGCCGGGAATGGGTCATCTGTAGGTCCAGACCGTCCGGAGTGTCCGTTAGCCGCTATTGATCGACATATTGGCGTTAGTCGGCAGGTACATTGCGCGCTAAAGTGACGGGCATGTTCCTGGCACCTTCGGATGACGCAGATGACCCGCCCCCGTTTTCTCCCTGACAATTTCACACTCATGCTGATCACCGTGGTGATCATCGCCAGCTTCCTGCCGGCCACCGGGCAGGTGGCCGTCGGCTTCGGCTGGCTGACCAACATCGCCATCGCGCTGTTGTTCTTTCTTCACGGCGCCAAACTGTCCCGCGAATCAATCATCGCCGGCGCGGGGCACTGGCGCCTGCACTTGCTGGTGTTCGGGCTGACATTCGTCCTGTTCCCCTTGCTCGGCCTGGCACTCAAACCCGTGCTGTCGCCCCTGATCGGCAAAGACTTGTACATGGGCATTCTGTACCTGTGCGCGCTGCCGGCGACGGTGCAGTCGGCGATCGCTTTCACCTCACTGGCGCGCGGCAATATTCCGGCGGCGATCTGCAGCGCGGCGGCCTCCAGCCTGTTCGGGATATTCCTGACCCCGCTGCTGGTCACGCTGTTGCTGAACGTCCACGGCGAAGGCGGCTCGACCCTCGATGCGATCGTCAAGATCAGCGTGCAGTTGCTGCTGCCGTTCATTGCCGGCCAGATCATGCGGCGCTGGATCGGCGCTTGGGTCGGACGCAACAAGAACTGGCTGAAATTCGTCGATCAGGGCTCGATCCTGCTGGTGGTCTACGGCGCGTTCAGCGAAGCCGTGAACGAAGGCATCTGGCAGAAGACGCCGGTCTGGGATCTGGCGGGACTGGTGTTGGTGTGCTGCCTGCTGCTGACACTGGTGCTCGTGGCTGCGACCCTGCTGTCCAAGCTGTTCGGCTTCAATCAGGAAGACCGCATCACCATCCTGTTCTGCGGCTCGAAGAAAAGTCTGGCGACCGGCGTGCCGATGGCGCAAGTGCTGTTTGCGGGGAGCACGATTGGGCTGTTGATCTTGCCGCTGATGCTGTTTCACCAGATTCAACTGATGGTGTGTGCGGTGGTGGCCCAGCGGTATGCGCAGCGGGCGGAGCCAGTGGCGGAGTTGATGGCGCAGGTTGATCCTTGATTCTGGTGATCAACTAATTGGCGTGATGGAAAAGCCCCGATGATTCGGGGCTTTTTGCGTTTGGAGTGAGTGGGCTTATTCGTTCGTAAGGTCAATAAGCTCTCGGTTCAAAGCGATAAAATCCACATGGGTTTCATGAGAGAAATTTTCGGCGAAGTCTTGAAGATGGAGGTGTTCCACACCGTATTGCGCCATTTCGTCCGCTGCATTGATCAGGAAGTTTCCTAACGCTCTCATGGTTTCGGAGTCCGCGATGATCGATATTTCATCAAGCTGGATGCTTTTATGGCTGCCGGTTGCCGTGCCATGTGCGGTAAACGCTGAGAGATTTTTCATAGCTTGGATTCCTGGCATCGCTTAGTTAAGGGAGTCGTCCCCTCTTAATCCTAGATATGTTGGCCGGTTGATAAAGACGTCGATATCGTCAAGAGCATCTTGGGCTCGGCCAGACAGGGTGCTGTGCTTAAGCTTTTCAAACAGCACGGGAATCACCAGAGATTTATCAATTACTTTATGCATACGGGCAACGTGGCCTATGCATGTCATGGCCAGCCCCCTGACGTCGTCATTGCGATGCTTCTCTATTACGTCTATACACTTAATCTGAATCCATTCCGGATCATCGATATTAAAGCAAAGATATAGAAGCGCATCCGTCGCTACCGTCATATCCTCCGATCGCAACATGGCCTCAAGTTTCTGTTTGTTGTACTGAGGAGTGTTGGTGCTCATTTTTTTATCTTTCCTTTGCCTATTACCATACCGGTTTTTCTCAATGCCGATTGTCGTTCGCTGTGCAAATCACACCAGTAGAGTACGTGTCTATGAGGTTTTTCATCAAGAAAAACAATGCTCTGCTTTTCTTGATCAGACAATAAGCAGTCTTCAGAATTGAATCGCCAAGCGATTGGGTAGACTTCGGAGTCTACGATGTAGGGCAGTTTAGTCATTGAGCTAAAGGGGTCCGTCCCCTTAATCCGTCTGCTTAAGCATGCTTGGCTTTAACCTCCAGAGCCTTGACTAGGCGACGGTAAGCGGACGAATAGTTCTGCTTCTTCAGAGAAGTGCGAGTCCATTCCTGTTGATGAAAGTCCATTGTATATTTTATCGCGTTGGTCGCAGCTTTATTTAGTGTCCCCGTTTCATCAAAGTCACTTTCTAGAGTTTTAACCTGATACCCCTCCCTTTGGTTGTTACGGCTGAACCGCACCACTAGTGAATCATCGAAGATTACCGCGCCATCTTTTTTGTCATGAAAAAAATAGAACGTCAGCGGTTTAACGACTTCAGGATGGTGCTGGCCGTAGTTAATGTACTCTTTTAACAAGGATGTAAGTCGAACTCCTTTCAATACTTTAAAGCCGCTCCCTACTGGTTGGTCCTGAAAAAAATAGCGCTTGAATACCACACCTACAAATCTTTTTTTGTGAGTTACATTGTAGAATTTCTCAAAAAAGTGATAGTCATTGACTTCGCCTGCTAGCTCGTAGTCGTTAGCGATAAGTTCGTCCGGTGAAAAGCTCTTGAGTCCGAGTGCCTCAGGGCTTTTGATGGTGGCATCCTTTAAAAAGAAAAAAAGATCTCAGAAAAAGATGATTTCAATGCTTTCATGATTGCTCCATTATTTATTTGGAGATTGGATTTGTTCCGTTAGTGTAATGTTTCTTCAAGATGCTACCTACCTCGTTTAGCTCAGTGACCCTTCCGGAGTTGGGTTTATGCGAAATTCCTGCCTGTGAAGCTTTGACCAAACGACTTACATTTTTTGAGTCGTCAAGATAGCTGGCAACACACTTACATGCTTTGCGCCAGTGAGATTTACTCATGTTGCGTGTCGCTCTATCTGCCGGCTCGAGTATCACATGCGAGCCTTCTGTGTCCGGTATCAAAGTTATATGGCCACCTCTAGAGCTGAAGGGGGCCGCCCCCTTTAACCAAAATAACAGAGCCTGGATGAAGCGACATTAGCGGCAAGCATTGCCGTTTCTCAAGGTAGGACATATCAATTAATCTTGAGGTTAATAATAGATAAGTTCGCGTGTGCTTTTAACAAAACTGATTTCCGCATGATCCGCAATTATCTCTTTGAATTCGCTGAAGAAAAAATCTAGATTCGAGGAAAAAACGATAAACGCATCGCGGCCATGTTCGCCTGATACCACCCGCCGCATTACATAGTGACAAGTCTTGTCTAGAGCTTCATATAAATCTTTCCCGGTGATCGACAAACGCTCGTCTTTAAGCATGCTGGCAAGAGTTGACATCACAGGCATCGCGGCAGGCCTGTGTCTTGAGATCACTTTATATTTTTTTAGGTCAGCTTCATATTTTGAGTGTTCGCTCAGCAATGATTCAAACTTGCCATCTTTTTCCCGAAATAATAGTCGAGAAATTCGCACGACGTCCTCTGCCTGCGGTCGCTTGACGCTTAAATGCTGTAAATCAACTGAATAGCATCTGGAAACCAGCGTGCGAATTGCGGCATTACCATGAGGTGTTGTATGGAAACCAACATTATTTTGTAAGTCGGTTGCCATTAGTAGCGCAAACTCATCATGATTTCCCGCAGACATTTCGGCTATGAGATTATCCACTTGAGTTCTAAACTCCGGGAACTCCGCTTTGAAGCACATAATTTTGTAGTGTTTCATCTCAGTGTCCTTTACGTCCTGACGGATAGGTAAATATTAACACCTCACCTTTTTTATTTGTCGCGTGGACATGAGGCATTTCATGGTGGTCCGGTTGTCCAGGCCCAACCAGGTCAGGATGTCCATCCGGGTGGTCAAATACCTCTAGCTGCTGTTCTTCAACTTCGCGGCCGAGCGTGGCAATTCCTCTTTTTTTTAGGTAGGCACAATTTACTCCACGGCTACTAGGGTGGAGTCGTTCCATTGGAATGTCGCTTCCACCCTTACTCACTCGCGGAACCTGTGCATGTTGCTGCGCCTTCTTCATTGCGCTCCTACGGCTGTTCGTTGCGATGACTTTATGCAAACCGAGTGGGTCGATCCACTCCACCGGGCTTGGTGCGTATGTATAGAGGTTTAGCCCTCCGACATAACCAATCGGATCCTTGCTAATGAACCGCCCGACCTTTGGATCATAGTACCGATGCCGGTTGTAGTGCAGGCCGGTTTCGTGGTCGTGATATTGGCCCTGGAACCGGATCGGGTTGGTCAGGCCGACTTGTTGGGCGAATTCAGAACGCTGTTCCTGCGCTTCGCCCCACGCTTTGTATTGTGCGCTCCAGGCGGTGTTGCCGTTTTGATCGGTGATTTCCTGGGGCGTGCCGAGGTGGTCGCATTGGTACCAGGCGAGGACGTGGATAGGCATCGCTGTGGGTTTGTAGTTCCAGAGCGGATCTTCCTTGAAGTTGTAGCGCCCGGTGTAAGTTGGCTGGCTGACGAGGCGGATGGTTTCGTGGCGGATGGCCTGGGCCACTGGCACGAAAGTGCCGGGTTCATGGATGTAGTGGACGGTTCGGCCGAGGCCGCCGGCGTATGGCGGAGGGCTGCTTTCCCACGCCAGGTTGTCGCCATCCCAGCCGTACAGGGTGAAGCCGCAGCCGAGCTCGCGCTCTTTGCTGGCGTGTTCGTTTTCATTCCAGCCGGTGCCGGCTTCGGGCCGCGGGCGGTAGTGGGCTTTGGAGAGTTTGTAGAGGCGACGGCCGAGGGGGTCGTAGCCGAAGTCGACAGTGAGGCGCGGATCTCGAAAATGCACAAGGCGATCAAAGAGGTCCCAGTGCAGCTCGCTGCGCAGGCCGTTGGTCCAGCGCTCGGTCTGGTTGCCGCGTTCGTCGTATTCGTAGTGGTTGCCGGCGTAGTCGCGCAGCAGGTTGTCGATCAGTTTGTGGCGGACCGGTTCGGGGTCGAGTGGGCGGCGTACGGGTGCGGCGCTGTCATCGAGCAGGTTGCTGGCCGGGTCGAAGGCGAAGGTTTCGGTGCCGAGGCGACTGGTTGCGGCGAGCAGGCGGCTGACCGGGTCGTATTTATAAGCAAGGACCCCACGGCGGCTGTCGTTTATGTCGGTGAGCTGCCCGGCAGCGTCGTAGGTGTAGGTGCGTTTGATGACGGTGGATTTGTCGTCTGCTCGGCCCAGTAGCTGTTTTTGAAGCCGTCCTGCCGGATCCCAGCTTTGGGTTTGCAGGAGTTGGTTGCCCTGATGGCGGGCGATTTCGCGATGGAGATCATCGCGTTCGTAACTGAGCAGTTCTTGCTCATCCAGCTTCAACCCAAGCAGATGACCGCTGCCGTAGGTCAGCCAGCAGACGCGATGGCCGTCCGGGCGGATGGTCGCGACGCGATTATTAAGGGCGTCATACTCATGCTGCCAGACGGCGACCAGTGGTTTATCCAGGTTCGAGTAATGCTGATGCTCGCGCAGGAGGTTACCGGCGGGATCGTGGAACCATTGCAGTTTGCTGATGGCGTTGGTCGCCATGACCAGATGGCCGTTGCCGTCATAAGCAAACGTCTCGCTTTGGGATTGCTTTCCTAGCGTGGCCCGGCGTTCGGTGAGGCGGCCCATCGGGTCGAATGTCAAAGCAATGGAGCGCTGGCCGTTGATAGTCTCGGCAAGGCGCCCGGTTTCCGGGTCGTACTGATAGTGAGTCGAGCGCCCGTCGAAGCCGCTGTCTTCCAGCAGCCTGCCGACCGGATCGTAGTGAAAGTGGGCGCGGCGTTCGTTTTCGTTTTCCAGCGCGACGAGGCGGCCAAGCTTGTCCCAGCGGTAACGCAAGGTTTGCTCGGCAGCGTCGACGCGTTCGGCGATAAATCCCGCAGCGGTGTAGCGCCAGGTGGTGCAGCGTTCCAAGCCATCGGAGTGTGCGAGCAGCCTGCCTTCGGCGTCGCGGCTAAAGCGTTCTTCGGTTTTGTCCGGGTGTTTGATCAACACCAAATGGCCTGATTTGTATTCGTAAGCGGTGCTATGCCTGGCCGGGTCGGTGAAGCGGATCATCTGGCCGCGATCGTCGTACTCCCAGCTACTCACCTTGCCCGAGCAGTCGGTGTACTTAACGAGTTGTCCGGCGTCGTTGTAGGCCAACGCCTTCTTGTTGCCGTTGGCGTCCTTGATCGCCGTAGGAAGACCGAACGTGTTGTAGGCGTACTCGGTAACGTTCTCTAGCGGATCGGTCGCCTCTACGAGATTGCCGCGATGGTCATAGTCCCGTTTCCACAACCCGCCTTCGCCATCGCTAATCTTGATCAGGTGGCTTTTGTCGTCGTAGGCGTAATTGATCACGCTGTGATCAGCGCGGGTGTGTTCCGTCAGATTGCTGAGCTTGTCGTAGCGATACCGATCGACGCTCCCGTCTGTATGGACGTGGCGAATTATGTTTTTGGCGGCGTCGCGGAAGAACCACTCGGAACGCCCGTCGGCGTGGCAGATGCGGTACGTGTAGCCGAGGCTGTCGTAGTAGTGCCGGGTTTCGTGGCCCAAAGCATCGGTGACGTAGGTCAGGCGGATATTTTCGTCCCACGCCAGCCGCGTATCAAAACTGCCGTCGTCCGCCCATTCGCGGATGGCTTTCGCGTCGGGGCCCTTGCCTTGCCACTGCAAATTCAAACCACGACTGGTGCGGTCGGTGTAACGCGTGATCAGGTGATCTTGATACTGATAACGCCAGGCAGCGCCGTTCTCGTCCTGCGCAAGAACAAGGTCACCAAAATCGTCGTACTGATACGCGCACAGTTGGCGTTTAACGTCGCCATCACGAATTTCCCAAAGGCCCGTCAACCGCCCCTGATCGTCAATCAAAGTGCCCAGGCGAAGATGGACTTTGTTTACATCTTTCTCCGAGTAAGTCACCAGCTCGGAGAGCACCAACCCCCCACCGTGCCGATGCTCGTGATGCAGCATCACCCCGGCGCCATTGGGCAACACCTTGTTGATCAGAACAAAACGGTCACCCCGGCGAACATAGGTTTCCCTGTGCTCAAGCCCCCGCATCAGCACCAACCGATCTTTGCTGGGGCGAACAACGGTCAGGTTTTCAATGGCGTTGAAGTGAAAGAGTTTTACCTTGGGAAGAGGAAGTTCATGGCTGCGACCATCGGCGTCGTGGAAGACCAAACCGTCGCCGACGAGATCGAAGCGTGTAGTAAACGGCGTAATCCACCGCGCACCGATAACATCATCATCAAACGCATCCAGACTCGAACAATAGGTCCGCGCCCACTCAATCGGAAAAGGCCCTGGCAGGCTGAAATCGGTATGGGTAACCGACTCCGAACCCATCGCAAAACTGATGCTCCTCGCCGTCGACCCACAGGCGCATTCACAAGGGCACGGACACGTACAGTTCTTCCGCTTGTTAGGCCGGGCTTTCGCAGGCTTCTCGAAACCAACCGCCTCCAGCTTCCCTTCGCCGCCCTGGCGCCTGGCCTGATTAACAATCCCCGGCTTGATGTTGAACGACTGCCCGTGCCCGTTGCGGGAGCGCCAACTGACAACCGCGCCCGCCAACGTCTGCAGCAACGCCCCAATCGAGTTTTGAACCCCAGGATCCGCTAGGCCATTAATCTGGACCCGAAGCTCTGACCCCATGGCACGCAACGACTCGGCCTGCCTGCGGATCGGGTCTTTCAGCGCTTCAGGCACAAGATGTTCGACGGTGCCGTTGACGATTTTTTGGCCGGCGGCGATGTAAACGTCGGCAACCGCGATGAAGATGTTGGAAATCGCGCCATTGGGATCGTAGTCCCACTGCTTGCGCCCATCGCTGATCAGTTGCACCGCCTCAAGCAGATTGCCCTCGGCATCGAGATCGCCGTTGACCACGCTTTCCAGAGCCTTGGCGATCTCGTTCAGCACGCCTTCGCCCAGCTTCCCCGCCTCATCGAGAATGCCAGCGAGCTTCCCCTGCGCCTGGGTCACAAAGTCATCAAGCGTCCCAACGATGTCTGCATTGAGGTGCCCGATCAGCACCTCGATCAGTGAATCACCCAGCACCATCTTGCCCGCCTGATGCATCTCCTGGCGCACCAGAAACAGCGTCGGCCGCAGGCTCATCCGCGCTGCCGCCATGGTCGGCGGCGTTGGCAGCACACCAATCAGATTGATGCCCAAGCTGACCCAATCCAGCGGATCGCGCTTCTCGCTCGTGGCCAGCCGAACGATGTCATTCAGCGCATCGACCAGTGCCATGATGTTGCCCACCACGGGCAAAAATCCCGCAGCGTTCTTGATCCGCTCAAGCGACACGACCCCGCCGCTGATGTCCTGCAGCCAGGCATCGACATTGGCCGCACCGGCGCCAACGTCCTCAAGCTGAATCAGATCAAGCGGAACGATCGCCACCTGAGGCTCGTTTTTTGCGTCACTGCCGGACGTAACTGCGGGGTTTGCCAACGATGCTCTCCGTGCTCAAGAAACCATCCGAAGAAGGCATGAATGCCAATCCGGGGGCCACGGAGATATCAAGGGCTGTGCCAGCTATGAATTAGCCGAACAAAATCAATAAGTTAAGCGATAAAAAGGCAGGTTTGAGCGAACGCCAAACCAGAGAACCCATAAAGCCTGCGCAAGAAGTTGCGCACGGCTGTGCAACGTCTTGCGCACTCGCCTGTAGGCCACAAAACCCGTGGCTTCCAGAGCAGCAAGGCCTCTAAAACACACAATCAAGTGCGCAACTTCTTGCGCACACCACCAGACCCGCACCCAACCGCTCTTCACCCGAAATACGGCATCGCCAACAAAATGCGGCAGCGAAAAACGACCAAAAAAAAGCCCCGAAATTCGGGGCTTTTCAGCATTCAGAGCGGCTCAAGCTTTGGCCAATTGCTCCTCATACTCCTTGTGATACTCACGGGCCAGCGATTGCTTCTGCTTGTCGTCCAGCAGTTTGCCCGCTGACTGGAAGAACTTCTGCTCTTCTTCCTTCAGGTGGTGATGGACCTTCTCCGACAGCTTCTTGGCCGTGGCCATCCAGGACGGGCTGGACATCTCGGTTTCGTCGAGCTCTTCCATCATCTCATCCATTTCATGGTGCTCGGAAATGGCATGGCGGCTGAGGTCGACGCCGTTGTCGAATTGCATCAACGGGATATAGAAGAAGCGCTCTTCGGCGGTTTCATGGGCCTGCAGTTCAGCTTTCAGCTGTTTGTAGACCTCGACACGCTCCTCGCTGTCGCCATGGGTTTGGATCAAGGCATCGGCATAGCCGCGTTGCCGGTCATGACTCTCTCTCAGGGCTTCAAAAATGTTCACGGGTGCTCCTTGGTTCGGCGACGGACTGATGTGCTTATCCCTAGACCGCAGCGGGTATTCAGCCGTTCCGTTGCGCTTCGGGCATATGCATAGATCTATAAGTTTCTTTCATAACCCACGTCGTTTTTTATAATGAAAGTGAAGCTGTTTCGATGTGCTCATTCGTTTTTGCGCTGAGCGCTCCTCCTGTGCCCGTTCAAGGATCCTCATGTCCCTGCGAAAGATCATCGTGGCCGCAGCATTAATGCTGGCGACCCTCACCGCTCACGCCGAGCAGGTCATCAACATCGGCTATCAGCGCTCGTCCACGCTGTGGATTCTGCTCAAGAACGACGGCCAGTTGGAGGAACGGCTCAAGCCGCTGGGCTTCACCGTCAACTGGCATGAATTCAGCAGCGGGCTCTTGAGTGCAATGAACGCCGGCAGTGTGGACCTGCATGCCGATGTCGCCGATGCGTTTGCCTTGTTCACGCAAGCGGCGAATGCGCCGCTGACCTACTACGCCCGTGAGAATCCTTCCCCGACAGCGCAGGCCATCATCGTCCCGGACAGCTCACCGATTCGCAGCGTTGCCGACCTCAAGGGCAAAACCGTTGCGGTGTCGAAGGGCTCGGGCAGTCATTTTCTGTTGATTTCGGCCCTGAAGAGCGCCGGGCTGACCCTCAAGGACATCAAGCCGATTTACCTGGAGGCGCCCGATGGTGTCGCCGCGTTTGCCAGCGGTAACGTCGACGCCTGGGCGATCTGGGACCCTTTCCTGGCGACCCAGCAACGCGAGCATCATGTTCGCGTGCTGACCGACGGCTCCGGCGGCATTGCCAACTACAACCGTTTTTACGTGGCCAACACGAGCTTCGCCAAGGCCCATCCCGAGGTGCTGCAAGTGGTGTTCGAAACCTTGCATCAGGCCGGGCAGTGGGTGAAAGGTCATCCCAAGGAAGCCGCGGCGAATCTGGCGCCGCTGTGGGGCAACATCCCGCCTGAGACCGTCGAGCTGGCCAACAGCCGACGCAGCTACGACATCGTTCCGGTCAAGGTGGATGAGCTGGCCGAGCAGCAGCGCATCGCCGACTTCTATTTTGAAGCCGGGATGATCCCCAAAGCGCTGAAGGTGTCCGACATCGCTGTCTGGACCCCGCACGCCCAATAAGTCAGGAGCGCGATCATGAGTCGTCACATTCACCTGTCGGCGTTCCTGCTGACCGGGCCGGTTATTCACAGTCATGCGGTCTGGCGCCATCCCGAAACGGTCGGCCATTACCTGGATCCCGAGTATTACGCCCGCACGGCGCGGGTGGTGGAGGAGGGCCTGTTCGATTTTCTGTTCTTCGCCGACCGGCTGGCGGTGGGTGACCAGATGGGCGGCTCGCGGGACGTGGCCCTGCGGTATGGCGCGCAGGATGCGACGCGTCTGGACCCGCTGCCGATTCTGTCCTACCTGGTCGGGCAAACGAGCAAGCTCGGCCTGGGCGCTACCCGCTCGACGACCTATTACGAGCCGGCGCACATCGCTCGGGAGTTCGCCACGCTGGATCATCTGTCCAAAGGCCGCGCTGCCTGGAACATCGTCACGTCGATGAACGACAGCGAAGGGCGCCTTTTCGGCAAGGACAAGCACCTTGAGCACGACCTGCGCTACGACCGCGCTGACGAGTTCGTCGAAGTGGCCCTGAAGTTGTGGCGCAGCTGGGCGCCGGATGCACTGAAGCTGGACCGGGAAAGCGGCGTGCTGGCCGACCCGTCGAAGATCACGTCGGTGCAGCATCACGGCGAGTGGTTCAAGGTTGAAGGGCCGCTGAACATTCCGCGCACGCCCCAGGGTCGTCCAGTGCTGATTCAGGCGGGTTCGTCGGGGCGTGGACGGCGGTTCGGCGCGCGCTGGGCCGAAGCGATTTTCACCATTCACCCGCACCTCAAGGCCATGCACGCGTTTCGCCAGGACGTGCGCGAACAGGTCGTCGAGCAAGGCCGCCACGCCGACAGCTGCAAGGTGCTGACGGCGGTGATGCCGTTTATTGGTGGCAGCGAAGCCGAGGCGCGGGCCAAGCGCGACAAGCACAACGCATTGGCGCGTACGGAACTGGGTCTGGTCACCCTGGCGTCGCAACTGAACGTCGATCTCTCTCCGTTTCCACTGTCGGCGACACTGGCAGAGATCGCACGCTCGCCGTCTATACCGCCTGCTGCGGCGGAGAAGCTGCTGATGCAGGGGCCGGACACGACGCTGGAGGAACTGGGCCGGATTTTCGCCAGCAGCGTACGGGTGCCGCAACTGGTCGGCACGGGGGCACAGATTGCCGATCAACTGGCGGAGATGTTCACCCTGGGCGGCTGCGACGGGTTCGTCATTTCCCCGGCATATCTGCCGGGCTCGTTCAGCGAGTTTGTCGAAAGCGTCATTCCACACCTGCAACGCAAAGGGCTGTTTCGCACAGCGTATGAAGGCTCGACCCTGCGTGAGCATCTGGGGTTGGAGGCGCTGGACTCCTGAACCCTGCGCCTGAGAAATTCATACTCCGTACAGCCACCTGACAGCTTTGCGCGATCATTGACGGGCTGACATTCGCGACATGCTGCGTATGATGAGCCCGAAGTTTTTCGCAAAAGGCTCACGCTCATGATGAAGTTTTTCGCCGCGCTGCTGTGTGTGTTTACCGGCATGGCCCACGCAAAACCCGCGCTGCTCACGGATCTCGCGCTGCCGTATCTGGCGGCGGCGCCCGCTGAATCCAGAGACAAACCCCTGATCATTTTCCTGCACGGCTATGGCAGCGACGAGCGCGACCTGCTCGACATCAAAAACGATCTCTCCCCGGGTTACACCTACCTCTCCGTGCGCGCGCCGCAGGAAGTCGACGGCGGCGGCTACAAGTGGTTCACCCAGGACACCGACCAAGCCGAATACGAAGGCGTGACCAGCGATGTCGACAAAAGCACCGACTTGCTGCGGACCTTCATCCAGCAGGCCACCGAGAAATACCAGACCCAGCCCGACAAAGTGATCCTGGTCGGCTTCAGCCAGGGCGCGATGATGAGCTACCAGATCGGCCTGCAATACCCGGAACTGGTACACGGCATCGCACCGCTGAGCGGCAAGATTCTCGCGTCCCTCCATTCACGCCTGAAGCCCGATGAGCGCCTGAAATCGCTGAAAGTGTTCATCGGCCATGGCTCCGCCGACACCCGCGTGCCTTACTCGGGCGCAACCGATGCCAAGGCGGTGCTGGAGAATCTGCTGATCGTTCCGGAGTTTCATTCCTACGCCGGGGCGGGGCATACGATTACAACGGCTGAAGTGGCGGACTTGAAGCACTGGCTGGAAGCGCAACTGCAAAAATAATCACTTGGAAGAGGCCAGGGCCGCTATAGGCCCTGACTGCCACGAATCAATTCATACGCCCGGCGCGCCAGCGGATTTACCGTATTGGGACGAATCCACAGGTAATAAGTGACGTCGGGCATTCGCGGCAGACCGTCGGCTTCCCCCAGTACCCGCATGTCCGGCCCGAGCATCTCCATGCTGCGCGCCGTGACGCCAAGGCCCGCGCGCGTGGCCGCCTTGATGCCGATCAGGTTCGACGCCAGGTACGCCTGACGCCATTCGATGTCGGCGCGCTCCAGTGCTTCGATGGCATAGCGCCGGTAAATACTCGGCTCGTCCACCAGAATGAGCGGTATCGGTTCGCCCGGGACGTGCAGGTACTGCGCCGAGCAGATCCACCAGACCGGCGACGTGCGCAGGGCGAATCCTTCCAGCGCCGAAGCCTCGCGGGTCGAGATCACCATGTCGACCTTGCCCCGATGCAAATCCTCCATCAGAAACGGGCTTCGACCGACGTCGATCTCCAGTCGCAGCTTCGGCGCAGAACGGGCGATGTGGCTGAGGATGGGCGGCAGGATGGTGTCGGCGATGTCGTGGGGCGAGCCGATGCGCAGGACGCCGCTCATAGTGCTTTCGCGAAGGGAGTTGAGCGCGTCGTCGTTCAGCGAAAGCATCTGCCGGGCGTGGCGTAACAGCTGCCTACCGGGTTCGGTGAGTTGCTTTTGACGGCCCTGTTTCTGGAACAGGCTGACGCCAATCTGCTGCTCCAGACGCTGCATGTGTTGCGTCACCGACGACTGCGTGCGCGACAGGTGCGCCCCCGCGCCAGCGAAGCTGTGGTGATCGACGACGGCGACGAAAGTGCGCAGCAGTTCGAGGTCTAGGGTGGAGGACATTGATGGTTACTCGTTTAAACGGTTCATTACCCGAAGCGCTATCCCTTGTAGGAGTGAGCTTGTATTACATCAGCTGAACGGGCTAATACATTACGGAATTTTATGAATGGGGAAAGGCCTTTTTTTAAAAATATCGATAAGACCCAATAAAATAAAGCTTATGCCTTTTTGTTCTGACACCTAAAACCAGAAAGTTATAACCATATTTGATATTTGAATTTCCGTTAGTCGCGCACCAACCCTAGGATGCAAAACACACAGGCGCTCATCTGAAAGCGCCGAGCCGATGATCATTCCAGGGGAATTCCATGCCGTCCACGCGTTCGCCACTTGCTCGTATCCTGCCGCTGATGATCGGCGCCACCGTGACGCTGGGCGCCAGTTTGGCTGCGCAGGCCGACGCCACCCTGGACAAGATCGAACAGCGCCACCGCGTGGTGGTGGGTGTGCTGCTGTCCGGCGGCCCGTTTGGCTCCATTGACCCGAAGACGCAGAAACCCGAGGGCCTGAACGTCGACATGGCCCAAGACCTCGGTCGTCAGCTCGGCGCCGACGTGGAACTGGTGCCCGTGCTGCCCGCCAACCGCGTGCAGTTCCTGCAGCAGGGCAAGGTCGATCTGCTGATCGCTAACATGGAGTGGACCGCCGAGCGCGGCCAGCAACTGGGCTTCGTACCCACCCCGTTCTATCGCGTCGGCGGCACGGCGGCCGTGCTCAAAGACAGCAAGATCACCCGCTGGGAAGACCTCAAAGGCCAACCGGTCTGCACGTCCCAGGGCAGCAGCTACGTCAAGCCGCTCACCGAATTCGGCGCTGAACTGAAAGCATTCAAAAGCTCCTCGGAGTCGTTGCTCGCCTTGCGGGGCAACAACTGCGTCGCGGCCGTACACGACGCCACGCTGATCAATCCATTGGTGGCCGACAGCCCGGAATGGCAGAACTACCGCGCCCTCAGTCCCGAACTCAATCCTGCGCCGTCTGTGATCTGGACCCGCCCCGGCGAGACCGACACCCAGGCGAAACTCGACGCCATCGTCAAGGGCTGGCACCGCACCGGCTGGCTGATCGACGCCGAGAAGCGCCACCACATCACCCCGGCCTCGCCAGCGCTGGTCGAGCTGCACGACGAGTTCCAGGCCGCGGGCGCCTGAGTTGCTGCTCTTTTTCGCCCGGTTTTTCAGGTTTCCTAAAAGGCATTCGTTCATGAGCAGCTTTTCCATCGGCAAGACCCTGTCCGCTATTGGCCTCTCGATCGGCCTGGCAATGGGGGCGACCCTGGCCCACGCCGACGCGACGCTGGACAAGATCAATCAGCGCCACAAAATCAGCATCGGCGTGATCCTCAGCGGCCCGCCGTTCGGCACCATCGATCCGAAGACCGGCGAGCACCTGGGCTACAACGTCGAGCTGGCCAAGGGGATCGCGCAGAAGCTCGGCGTCGAAGTCGAAACCGTTTCCGTGCTGGCCCCCAACCGCGTGCAGTTTCTGCAGCAGGGCAAGGTCGACATCCTGATCGCCAACATGCAGTACACCGATGAGCGCGCCGAGATTCTCGACTACGCGCCGACGCCTTACGAGGAAGTCGGTGGCGCCGCGCTGATCCGCAAGGGCGCGGGCATCAGCAAATGGGAGGACCTCAAGGGCAAGCCGGTTTGCGTGTCTCAGGGCAGCAACTTCATCAAGCCATTGCAGGAAACCTACGGCGCTGAAATCAAAGCGTTCCGCAGCCAGTCCGAGTCGCTGTTGTCCCTGCGTGGCAACGGCTGCGTGGCCGCCGTGCACGTCAGTCCGACCATGCACGCGCTGCTGGATGATCCGGAGTGGGCCGACTACAACCTCCCGCTGGCCAACGACCTGATCCCGTCGAAATCGGTGATCTGGGTGCGCAAGGGCGAGCACGATACCGAGGCAAAAATCGACGCGATCATTCGCGACTGGCACCGCAGCGGCTGGCTGATCGAACTCGGCGAACGCACTGGCATGGCCCCCTCTCAAGCCCTGCGTGACCTGCACGAACAGTTCCGCAACGCAGCGCCGCTTGCCACCAAATGACCCCATGAGGCCAGCGATGAACAGCGATCTGTTCCAGACGTTGCAGCAACTGATCGGCGCCAGCCATGTGCGGCCGGGCGCCGAATCTGCGGCGCAACTGACCGACAAGCAGGGCAGTTACGTCGGCCAGGCACTCGCTGTGGTGCGTCCGGCCGACACCGACGAGGTCGCGGCGGTGGTCCGCGCCTGTGTCGCCCACAGGGCACCGATTGTGGTGCAGGGCGGCAACACCGGGTTGATGGGCGCGGCAACCCCGGATGCCAGCGGGCGTTCGGTGTTGTTGCTGCTCGATCGCTTGAATCGCGTGCGCCAGATCGATACCGACAACGACACGCTCACGGTCGAGGCCGGCTGCATCCTGCAGAACATTCAGGAGGTGGCCCGGGAAGCAGGGCGTCTGTTCCCCCTCAGCCTGGGCGCGGAGGGCAGTTGCACCATCGGCGGCAACCTCGGTACCAACGCGGGCGGCACCGCGGTGCTGCGTTACGGCAACACCCGCGAGCTGACCCTGGGCCTGGAAGTGGTTACCGCCGAGGGCGAGATCTGGCATGGGCTGCGGGGTCTGCGCAAGGACAACACCGGTTACGACCTGCGTGACCTGTACATCGGCAGTGAAGGCACGCTCGGCATTATCACGGCCGCGACGCTCAAACTCTTTCCGCTGCCCAAGGCGCAAAGCACCGCGTTTCTGGCGTTCGATTCGCTGGGCCAGGCGGTGAGTTTCCTGTCCCATGCCCGCGCCGGTTTCGGTGCCAGCCTGACCGCATTCGAACTGCTCACCGCCGATTGCCTGGCGTTGCTGCGCGAGCAGTTTCCCGAAGGTCCTCAGCCGTTTTCGAATGCCGCTCAACCCTGGTTCGCTTTGCTGGAACTGTCCGATAACCACAGCGAAGCCCATGCCCGTCAGGCGTTCGAGGACGTGTTGGGCAGCGCCTTCGAAGAGGGCCTGCTGGCTGATGCGCTGATTGCCGAAAGTCTGGCCCAGAGCGAGGCGCTGTGGCTGCTGCGCGAGAACATGAGCGACGCGCAGAAGCGGGCCGGACGCAACATGAAGCACGACATCTCGATCCCGATTTCGCGCATCGTCGAATTCGTCGAACACACCGACGCCTTGCTGCAACAACACTTCCCCGGCGTGCGCAATTTCACCTTCGGTCATCTGGGCGACGGCAACCTGCATTACAACGTCGCCCACCCACTCGATTCCACCGTCGAGGCACACATGACCCACTACTCCGAACTCAGCCAACGGGTGCACGACAGCGCCCATGCCCATGGGGGTTCGATCAGCGCCGAGCATGGCATCGGCCAACGCAAGCTGAGCATGCTGCCGCGCTACAAAAGCGCCGTCGAACTGGACCTGATGCGCCGCATTAAACAGGCGCTGGACCCTCTCAATCTGCTCAATCCAGGCAAGGTCCTGGCGAGCGTCGAAAGCCGGAGCACCGCCCCATGAGTGTTCGTTTGTCCAAGCGTATCCAGCGCGTTTCGCTGTCCGCCAATGCGGCGGCCAAATCCCGGGCCAACGCCTTGCGTGAGGCCGGTCACGACATCCTTGACCTGACCACCGGTGAGCCGGATTTCGACACGCCCGAGCACATCAAGCAGGCGGCGTACACAGCCATCGACGCCGGTGCGACCAAGTACACGTCGACGCCGGGGGTTAAAAAGCTGCGTGAAGCCGTGCAGCGCAAGTTGCAGCGTGAAAACCGTCTGGACTACGCGCTGCCGTCGATTGTCATCGGCAACGGCGCCAAGCAGGTCATCTTCAACGCCTTCGCCGCCACCCTGGACGATGGCGATGAAGTGCTGGTGCCGGTGCCTTACTGGCCGTCGTTTCCGGACATCGTGCGGGTCAACGGCGGCGAGCCGGTGTTCATCGAGTGCGGCCTGGAACAGGGCTGCAAACTGACCCCCGCGCAACTGGAACAACACATCAACGAGCGCACCCGCTGGCTGATCCTCAACGGCCCCGGCAACCCGAGCGGCGCGGTGTACAGCGAGGCGGAGCTGCTGGCGCTGGCCGAGGTGTTGCGTCGTCATCCCCACGTGCTGGTGCTGCTGGACGAGCTGTACGAGCACATTCGTTTCGACGGTCAGTCTGCGCTTAGCCTGCTCAACGTCGCGCCGGACCTGCAATCTCGTGTCATGTTGATCGGCGGGGTGTCCAAGACCTACGCCATGACCGGCTGGCGTATCGGCTTCGGCGCCGGCCCTCAAGCCCTGATCGGCGCGATGACGGTCATGCAGTCGCAATCCACGTCCGGCGCTTCGTCGGTGGGGCAGGCGGCGGCATTGGCAGCGTTCGAAGGCGGCCTGGGTTTCTTGCCGGACCAGATCCAGGCTTACCGGCAACGCCGCGATCTGTTGGTGGCCGCGTTGACCGACGTAGACGGCCTTGATGTGCTCATACCCGAAGGTGGATTTTTTGTCTTTGTCCGCTGTGCCGGATTATTGGGACGCGTTCGTCCCGATGGCCAGCGCCTGACTAACGACAGCGACGTGGTGGATTACCTGCTGGAGCAGGGCGTGGCCGGGGTGGCCGGCAGTGCTTACGGTCTGTCTCCGTGGTTCCGTTTGTCCATCGCAACGGCCACCAGCAGCGTGATCGAGGCTGGACGGCGCATCGCCAACGCCTGCGCCCGGTTGCGGGTCGAGGCGCTGGCATGAGCCATTGGCTTGAAGGGTTCGTGCACTGGACGGCCGCGTTCGGCCTGAACTACAGCTTTTTGCTGGACGCCTATCAGCGCGGTTCGATGGTCAATGGCGCGCTGACCACCGTCTTGCTGTGCGCATTCACGATCGTGGGCAGCCTGTTGGCAGGCCTTGCGCTTGCCGCGATGCTGACCAGCGGCAAGCCCTATCTGGCCAGACCTGCGCGGGCGTTCATCGAAGTGACCCGCAACACGCCGACGCTGGTGCAGCTCTACTGCGCGTTCCTGGTGCTGAACATGCTGCTGACTCAGGCCGTTGGCGCTGCGAACCTGCTGACGCCGTTCGCCTGGGTGGTCATCGTGATCTCCCTGCACAAGGGCGCGTTCCACGCCGAAGCCTTGCGCGCCGGCATTGAAGCGGTGCCGAGCGTGACGCTGGAAGCGGCGAGCTCCCTGGCCTTCAGCAGCCGCCAGTTGCTATGGAACGTGCAACTGCCGCTGGCGATGCGTTTCGCGCTCCCGTCGCTGATCAACAACCTGATCGATCTGGTGAAAATGACGGCGGTGGCGTCAGCCATTGCCGTAGGCGACATCACCTACGCCTCGATCATGATCTGGACCCAGAGCGACAACGTGCTGGAACTGATGATTCTGCTGCTGGCGTTTTTCGGCCTGCTCAGCTTCGTCGTCAACTGCGTGGGCCGTGCCCTCGAAGCCAAATTGAGGATGCCCGGTTATGGCCATTGATTCGTCTGTGGGCGTGCCGGCCGGGTGGCCGCGTCGGCATCCGGGCACGCTGGTGCTGCTGGCCGCGGTGCTGCTCTGGCTGGTCTTCGGCGCCCCGAAAAGCCCGGTGTTTGCGGCGCTCCTGGAGTGGTCGGCCGCCCCGGGGCCCCGCGGTGG